>NZ_CALLVP010000112.1 GCF_938010505.1 uncultured Veillonella sp.
GTTTTGATAAACCCTTCTACAGATGGATCAAAGTTGCCTTGCTCTTTAGCTGTTATTAGTTCCAAAAAACGTTCTATAGTTGGAGCTGCGATGAGGGCTTCTTTGAAATCAGGGTCGATCACCATCGTTGCTAACTGACTCAATACCTCTACATGAGTGTCAGCTGTGCCTTCTGGAGCAGCAATCATGAAGAATAGGCGAGATGGTTGACCATCAAGTGCTTCGAAATCTACACCGTTAGGCACGACCATAGCAGCAAGGCCTGCTTCTTTTACGCCTGCAGATTTAGCATGCGGTGTGGCGATACCATCACCGAGACCCGTAGAACCTGACTCTTCACGAGCAAAGACAGCTCTTAAGTACTCACCTTTATCGATGAGGTTGCCCCCTTTTTCCATCAACTCGCCTAAGGTATAAATGGCGTCAGCCTTTGTGACAGGATCTGCATTCAGCAAAATAGATTGAGGTTTTAATAAATCAGTGATTTGCATATATGTACTCCTTGATGCAAATAAAATGTAAAACTAGCTAACTCGTACTTGTGAAAGTAGTGCTTCTACTTCTTCAAGGGTTGCGAGATTTTCAGAGTAGGCAGAGGCAGATCCACTGGAGATGCCCCAGTAGAGCGCCTCTTGTAAGTTACCTGTCTTTTCATAGCCCGTAATAAAGCCAGCGACCATGGAATCGCCAGCGCCTACGGAATTTACGAGTATGCCTTTAGGGGCAGGACTCGTGTATACAGTGCCGTCAGCAGCGACCAAGATAGCTCCATCACCAGCCATGGAGATGAGCACGTGTTGAGCACCTTTTTCTTGCAATGTTTTGGCAGCTTCTACAAGGTCATCTTTTGTGGCGAGAGTGCGACCAAAGATTTCGCTAAGCTCGTGATTATTTGGCTTAATTAAGAATGGTTTATAAGGCAAGACTTTTGTGAGTAGATCTTTTGTAGCATCTACTACGATGCGGATGTTTTTATGTTGTAAGCGATCCATAATGAGTTCGTACATATCGCTTGGTAGACTAGAAGGAATGCTCCCCGCAAGGATTAAGGTGTCCTTTTCGGTTAACGTATCGAGTTGTTTGTATAGAGCCTCTAATTCGTCGGCACCGATGATTGGACCGCGGCCGTTAATCTCTGTTTCCTCATAAGATGCTTTTACTTTAACATTGATGCGGGTTAATCCTTCGCGAAGTCGGATGAAATCTTCTTTCACGCCGAATTTCTTGAGTTGTGTTACGATTTCTTCGCCTGTAAACCCTGCGATGAAGCCAAGTGCTGTCGTATCCATGCCAAGATTATTGAGCACGATAGATACGTTGATACCTTTGCCTCCACCGAGAACATATTCTTGGGTGGTACGATTAATAGTACCCGTCTTGAGGTGATCAAGGCGCACAATATAATCGAGAGCTGGGTTAAAGGTAATAGTGTAAATCATACAATTTCCCCTTTTGAGATAATACTAATTAGCGTATGATCGGTTGATCTTGCTTCCGTAATCGTAACCAATAGATGAGTGGTAGTAGATATAGGAAGAAGGCAAATGGTACGTAACCTGCTGAACTTGTACCCATCATGACAACGGGCACGTAGGCAGCGATATTCCACGGTTGTAATGGAGCGATGAGAATGCCGCTATTTTCAAAGTCTAGCATCACATCTTCGTCTTGAATACCCCGTTGAGCGTAGGTAATACGCATAATAGAGTGCGTCATAACTACCGCAATAGCTTGGCTGCATCCAACCGCACCTGTTAAAAAGGCAAGACCTACATTGGCAGCAAATACATCGCTCCGTGTTTTAGCTCGTTCTAACAGTTGTCGTATGTCGTTCCAGAAGCCAACCCCTTCAAGCATGCCTGAAATGGCAGTAGCCATGAAAATCGAAAGGGTAGGGATAAACATCGTTTGTAGACCGCCGCCATGAATGATATCAACTAGTGGATTGTAGTGTGGTAGTTCAAAGCCTGTTAAGGTATACCATCCCAACTCAGAAATGGTGGCTCCTTGATTTGTATAAGCTAGAATGGCCGCTGCTAATGCACTGAGTCCGATAGGCCAACGGATAGATACTTTCAAAGGCAATAGACCAATGACGATGATGACTGGAATCCATAATGTCCAATCGATGTTGAAAATAAAGTGAATTGTATCGGATAGTAAACTATTTTCGTAATTGAGTGGGTACCACTGAGATAGTAATAGATACAGCACTGTAGAGATGATGAGTGCGGGAATACCATCTTTAAATATGATGGGAATATTCGTCGATACCTTTGTATGGGTCAAGGCTGCTACGAGAGACGCACTAGAGGATAGTGGCCCGTTTCGATCACCAAAGTAAGCACCTGCAATAATGGCACCGGCTACGATATTTTCTGGAATACTCCCAGCTCTTGCCATCGTGATGAGTACGATGCCTATTGTGCCTACAGTTCCTAGTGCGGTGCCTAACAGCATGCTTACTGCAGCTGTTATTAAAAAGGCACAGACGATGAAGATGGACGGATTAATTAAGTCGATGCTTGTGGCGATGAGCATAGGGATAATGCCCGCTGCTTGCCACATGGCGATGAGCCAACCGATGAGAAGAAAGATTTGCATCACCACGATGGACGTTTTAGCACCTGTCCACGATAGGTTTAATAGTTCCTTTGGTTGATATCCTTTGCGATAAAATACAAAGGCCATAATGCACCATACGACAATCAAGGCGTAACCAATGGCGATGCTATTGGCTACAGCAATGAGGATGAAGAGAATGGATGTAAGTAGTCCTAAGAGGGGCTCTATATTCCGTGGCATAAGTGTGCGACCTTGTTGGTATCTTAGGAACGCATTTAATATAAGTTGTAACCATTTCATCTTAGTCGATAGGAAGTTCTGTTTCGAAGACTTCCTCAGCAGGGCCTGTCATGAGCACCG
>NZ_CALLVP010000113.1 GCF_938010505.1 uncultured Veillonella sp.
ATTGCTATTGCTATTGCTATTGCTATTGCTATTGCTATTGCTATTGCTATTGCTATTGCTAGCCAATTATACTCTAAACTCCATTGTTACAGTATCTTCTGTTTGATCTTGACCATCCATATATGCAATAAGTCTTTCTAGTTCTGCTTCAGAGGAGAAGGCAATTTCAATTTTGCCTTGTACTTTTTTGCCGGCACGGAACTTGATATTCACAGGAGATCCTAGACTCAGTTTTAAGCGGTCCATTAAAGCACGAACTTCTGCCGTACTTTGTGGTTTCCCAGCTTTAGTTTTAGGCGATTTGTTTTGCATAGACTTAACAAGAACCTCTGCCTGTCTAGCACTTAACTCCCCTTCTTTAATCCGTTCAGCTGCTTCTATTTGTTGAGCTGCACTTCTTAACGCCAATAATGGACGAGCTTGACCAACAGTCAAATCACCTTCTATAAGATCTTTTTGTACAGAATCACATAATTTTAAAAGACGAACCATATTAGCAATATAAGAACGACTACGACCAAGTCGAGCAGAAATCATTTCTTGGGTTTGTTTATAGGTATCCATCAAGCCTTGGTAAGCCAATGCTTCTTCAATTGGATCCAAACCTTCCCGTTGTAAGTTTTCTACAAGAGCAACCTCTGTCATCTCTTCTGTATTATATTTTTTTACTATAACTGGTACTGTTTTCAATCCAGCAATCTTAGCAGCACGGTAGCGGCGCTCACCAGCTACAATTTGGTATTTATTATTTTGTTTGCGAACAACAATAGGTTGGAAAATACCAAGATTCTTAATCGATTCTGCTAATGTAGCTAAACTGTCTTCGTCAAACGTTTTACGAGGTTGATCTACATTTGGAACTAGCTCAGAAATCGGCAGTTCATGTATCTCCTTATCAGGCAATACAGACTCTACAGAGTCAACTTTCATTAAATTCTCAAGGCCCTTCCCCAATCCGGACGCTTTACTTTTCTTGCTTTTTACTTCTCTTGGCATATAACTAACCTCTCTCGACCTTACAGATCTATTTATTATTTTACATATAAGTAAAATCCAGCATCAAATATCACATAACTATTTTGTTAAGCTTCTATATTAAACTTTAGATGTATATTAAGCCTTAGACGCTTTGATTACCTCTTTAGCTAGCTTCGTATATACATCAGCACCTTTAGACTTTGCATCATATACAATAATTGGCTCCCCATAACTAGGAGCTTCACTAAGGCGTACATTACGAGGAATAATTGTTTTATATACTTTACTGCCAAAGAACTTCTTAACTTCATCAGCTACTTGAATAGATAAATTTGTACGACCATCAAACATAGTCAACAATACGCCTTCGATTTCTAGATCTTTATTAGATGTTTGTTGTACAATTGTTATTGTTTTAACTAACTGACTAACCCCTTCTAATGCGTAAAATTCAGTTTGAATAGGAATCAGCACACTATCAGCTGCGGTGAAAGCATTTAAAGTAAGCAATCCAAGAGATGGCGGACAATCAATGACAATGAAATCATATTCATCACGCACTGGTGCCAACGCTTTTTTCAACATTGTTTCACGTGAAACAACGGAAACTAACTCTACCTCAGCACCAGCTAATTGAATTGTTGCGGGCGCCACAAATAGGTTTTTAAGCATTGTAGACTGAACAATATCAGCAATAGGTTCCCCATCAATTAGAACATCATGCACACAAAGCTCTAAATCATCTTTTTCAATGCCTAAACCAGAACTAGCATTACCTTGCGGATCTAAGTCTACAAGCAAGACCTTTTTACCAGCATCAGCTAAACAAGCACTTAAATTTACTGATGTTGTAGTTTTACCAACACCGCCTTTTTGATTAGTAATAGCTATAACTTTGCCCACTTAATTCACCTCACATCTTCGTTCAAAATATTTCTTTTTTATTATAACATAAAATAACGATAATTATGGTAATTACAAATCAAATTCTTATATATTTATTTATCAACTATGTTATTATTCTACTTTTATTTATATTATGCTAAACATCTTATTAACAAATCGATTTTTTAATATAGTTTATATAACAGATATAATAATTGCTAATACAAACAGATATAATAGTTGCTAATACAAACAAATATAATGCTATAACTATAGCAATAATTAATATTGACATTACAATAAATACTTCACAACAAATAATATGGTATAACTACATACTGTATAACTTAACTTCTAATATATTTATGTTTAATATTGTTTCACGTGAAACAATGTTTTGCTGTAAATATTTTTATTACAAGAAATAAAAAATCATACCAAAAAATCTATAAAGTTTGTAAGCCAATGTTTCACGTGAAACATTTAAAAATTAAAATTCTAATACTAGATCATTAATTTAAAAAGCGTACAAAAAATTTTATAGTAAAAAAACATTCTTTCAATACAAACATATGCCAACAGTAAAATATATACAAAAAATATTTTACATCATTTTACTATATAAATTGTTTCATTACTTTTATAAAGCTAATAAAAAATAGAGCATAAGCAAGTAAGCATTTTTCATCGGCAAGACATTATATTATTAAGCATTTATAACCCTGTATTAGAACTATATCTAATAAATTGTTTCACGTGAAAGAATTAATATATTCTTATAGCATATTATTTATACATCAAACGATCAAAAAATACATTATATTATTCAGAATATTACTATTAATTACTGTTAATAACTTTTGCAATCAAAAAGTATTTTGATATAGCTTGAAACTATATCTATATAACACTAAATTATATGAGAATATAGGCTCCATATGCTTTGACAGGCATTCTTCATATCTATATACTATTAACTAGATAGTAATTAGATTGATAATTTTTAATATCATTTATTCAAAAGTAATTATTTTATAAGATTTATATACACAATAAATAATAGTAAGCAAACGCTCTACGGATACGCAGAGCTTTTTATTTTGAAGAGGAGGCGTTTCAATGCCCATCTATAACGGAATGCTTCCTGCCATCGATAAAGCAGAAGTAAAACGATACGCAGGACTTCGTCACGCTGAGGATTTCCCACAAAACTATGTTGACGAAGCATGTAAGGAAATCCAATTATTAGCAACACCTAAGGGTGTATATCAAGAATATGATTACGATGCAGAAACAAAAACTATTTTAAGTAATCCACCGCTTAAAATTGAAGGGTCTATTATTGAAAAACACTTAGAAAAATCTACTAAGGTATACGTGTTAGGCGTAACAGTAGGTGAAGATGTAGAAATTCGTAGTGAGCAGTTATTTAAACAAGGTAACTATACGGTGGGTTTATTACTTGATGCAGCTGCTACAACTGCAGTAGAGCAGGTAGCTGATCAGGTAAACGAAGTAATCAATACGATTGCTAAGAAACAGGGGTATAAGCCAACATGGCGTTTTAGTCCTGGTTATGGCAATTGGCCACTAGAGATTCAACCTGAATTAGCTAAAATTATTAAAACCGAGCTAATTGGCTTACAAGTTACAGAGAACTATTTATTATTCCCACGTAAATCTGTAACAGCTATTATTGGTTTAATGCCAGCAAATGAAGATATTAAAACAAAAAGAGGTTGTACATCTTGTTCACAACAAGACTGCGCTTCTCGTAAATTACCAAAGAAAGCAACAGTTAACGACCAAGATAGGGGAGAAGAGGATAGTAGCAAAACTACTGCCGATATTTCTGGCATCGCTATGAAAGGTCAACCAACAGAGTGATGTTTCACGTGAAACATTTTAATTTTAAAATATTAAAGGAAGATGTTTATGTATATATTTGACGGTGCTATGGGCACAATGCTTCAAGCTGCAGGCTTAGAAGAGGGCTATTGCCCGGAGCTATTTAACGTAGAAAGACCGGAAGTTGTAAAGAATATTCATGCTCAATACTTACAACATGGCAGTGATGTAATCACAACAAATACGTTCGGCGCTTGTGGGCTTAAACTAGAAGATTATGACTTACAAGATCGTGTAAGAGAAATAAATATTGCTGCTGTAAAAGTAGCCAAAGAATCGATTGCAGAAGTTAAACCATCTGCTCGTGTAGCTGGCTCTATGGGTCCTACAGGTCGTTTCTTACAACCATTAGGCAATATGAGCTTTGATGATATTTACGACACATACCGCGAGCAAGCCGAGGCTTTAATCGAAGGTGGTGTTGATTTCATCATCATTGAAACCATTATTGACGTACAAGAAATGCGTGCCGCTTTATTAGCATCTTTAGATGCTCGCGAAGCAGCAAGGAAAACAAAAGAAGATGTACAAATCATCTGTCAATTTTCTTTCAGTGAAGATGGACGTACTATTACTGGTACACCGCCAGCTGTAGCAACTTCAATCGTTGAAGCTATTGGTGCTGATATCATCGGTATTAACTGTTCTCTAGGACCTGAACAAATCACACCGCTAATCGAAGAGATTGCAAGCGTTACAAACTTACCAATCAGCTGTCAACCAAATGCCGGTATGCCACAACTGATTAATAAACAAACTGTATTCCCACTTACAGCAGAAGAAATGGGACCATTGATGCTTGATATCGTTGATGCAGGCGCTAGTTATGTTGGTGGTTGCTGCGGTACGACACCAGCTCATATCCAATCTATTTCCAATGCCGTAAAAGCACATACACCTAAAAAGCGTGCTCATATCGAACCTAAAACAATTATTACAAGCCGTACTAGATTGTTAGAATTAGGTCACAATACAAAACCGCTTATCATTGGTGAACGTATTAACCCAACAGGTCGTAAAGTTCTCGCTCAAGAATTACGCGACGGCTCTTTCATTCGTGTAAAGCGCGATGCCTTAGATCAAGTAGAGGCGGGGGCAGACATCCTCGACGTAAACATGGGCGTAGCTGGCATGGACCAAACTCCATTGATGGAACGAGCAATCTTTGAATTATCCATGCTCGTTGAAACGCCATTGTCTATCGATACATTGGACCCAGCAGCTATGGAGGTAGCTCTTAAAAACTACCCAGGCCGCGCGCTTATTAACTCCGTAAATGGGGAAGAGGAGTCCATCACTCAAGTTATGCCTTTAGCTAAGCGATACGGTGCAGCATTGCTTTGCTTGCCATTATCCAGTGGTGACCTTCCTGAAAAAGCAGAGGACCGCGTTGCTTTAGCTGAAAGCATCGTAAATCGCGCGTATGGTTATGGTCTTCAACCACATGACTTATTACTCGATCCATTGGTATTAACGCTCGCCAGCGGTGAAGATAGTGCTCGTCAAACATTGCGTACACTACAGTTATATAAAGAAAAATTTGGCTTCCCAACAATAATGGGCTTGTCCAATATTTCCTTCGGTATGCCACAACGTCCATATTTGAATGGTCAATTCTTAACAATGGCTCTTGCATGTGGCTTAACAACACCGATTATGAACCCTCTAAATTATCCAGCAAAAAAAGCATTTGTATCCAGTACAACGCTTTTAGGTTGGGACCCAGGTTCTGCTGAGTTCATTAAAGAATACGGCTACGAAGACGAAACAAGTGCTCCTGGTAACGCTGCACCTAAAGGTCCAGAGAAAAAATCCTTCGATAGCAATGATCCTTTAGCAAATATCCGCGCTTGCGTAGAGCAAGGGGAGAAGGAAGCCATTGTTGAGCTTGTAAAGAAAGCCTTAGCTGACGGCATGGATCCATTAGATATTACGAAAAAAGGCTTATCTGAAGCGATGAACGTAGTAGGGGACAAGTTTAGTTCTGGTAAACTATTCTTGCCACAAGTAATGCTTGCGGCGGAAACAATGCAGGCTGCTTTCAACACCATAAAAGAAATTATTCCTGCTAGTGAAAGCCTAGATAAAGGCACGGTCGTTGTAGCTACAGTTAAAGGCGACATCCACGATTTAGGTAAAAATATCGTAGCAGCCTTGCTCGAAAACAACGGTTACAAAATTGTCGACCTCGGTAAAGACGTTGACCCAGAAGTTATCGTGCAAGCCATTAAAGATAACAAAGCGGCCCTCGTAGGTATTTGTTCCTTGATGACTACTACAATGCCACAAATTGACAATACCATCGCTGCTATCCGTGCAGCAGGCCTTAAAACTAAAGTCATGGTTGGCGGCGCCGTAGTATCTCAAGACTACGCAGACCAAGCGGGCGCAGATATCTACGCTAAAGATGGTATCGCTGCGGTTAACCACGCTAACGATTTCTTTGAAACATTAGAAAAATAATTTATAGTAACGAGGTACATGATGACATTAAGAGAGAAACATCAACAAGGGCAGTTTACCATTACTGTTGAATTGGATCCGCCTAAAAGTAGTTCTGCGGAAAAGATTTTTGAACAAGCGGCTCGTTTAAAAGGGAATGTGGATGCTATCAATATCGCTGACAGCCCTATGTCCAAAATGCGCATGAGCCCAATTTCTCTTTCTTACTTGTTGCAACACAACAAAGAGATCGAAACTATTTTCCACCTTACATGCCGCGACCGCAATATTATCGGTTTGCAATCCGAATTGCTTGGCGCAGCAGCGTTGGGCGTGCACAACATTTTGACCCTTACTGGTGATAAACCAGATAATGGGGACCATCCATTTGCACAATCCGTATTCGAAGTCGATTGTATGGGCTTGCTCAATATCGCTAAGACATTAAATGCAGGCAAAGACTTGGCAGGTAACGACTTAGACGTTCCTACAAGCTTTTACATCGGCGCCACTGGCAATCCTGGGGCACCAGATTTAGAAATTGAACGCCAAAAATTGGCTGCTAAAATTCAAAACGGTGCTCACTTCGTACAAACACAACCGATTTACGATTTAGAACAAGCAAAGCGCTACATCGATAAGATGTCTGAGTTCAATGTGCCTATCATGCTCGGCTTGATTCCACTTAAAAGCTTCAAAATGGCTACATATCTCCATGAAAAAGTACCTGGAATCAACCTTACTCAAGAAATCTTGGACCGCGTAGAAAAAGGCGGCAAGGAAGCGGGTACAGAAATCGCTATCGAAACACTTGAACAAATCAAGAAAATTGCTTCAGGCGTACATATTATGCCTTTAAATGATATCGATACAACGTTACATATTATTGACCACGTATAAATCATTTTAATGTTTGCATAGAATACCTTTCCCACGGACTCCAAAGCGAGCTAAGTCGTCCTTAGGGAAAGGTATTCTATTTTCATTTAAACTAATTAATCCTATATCAAAATAACTCCTCCTTATAATGTTGTTGTAAACGATATCATTTAATAGGTAGTGGGGAGGGGGATAGAAAACGAGCTAAGTCATTCTTAATGAAAAGGAAAGAGGATGCAAATATAAGATTTGCATCCTCTTTTTGTATTTGTATAGTATTATAAGTTTTTATTAGGTTTTTACGCCATATGTATTAGTAAAAATTATACTAATGGTTTATCTTTAATGTCTTTTGGTTTTCGTGGGTATTGTTTTGGTGTTTTCCCCGTTTTCTTTATATACAGGATTGCTCGTTTATCGTCCAAGGTTGGTAATGTAACGGTTCTTACTTCTTCGATAGTAGCTTTAAGTGTATTAAGGGCTTTATTAGATTCACCAACTTCTTCTTCGTAGATAGCGCCTTTTAAAGCAACTACGTAGCCGCCTTCTTTCACGTAAGGCACAGTCCATTCTAAGAGAATCGGCAAGCGTGCCACCGCACGGCTGGTGGCAATATCATAGCTTTCACGGTAATCTTGATGGCTCAAATCCTCTGCACGACCATGTAAAGTAGTACAGTTCGTCAGTTTTAGTTCATCTATAACCGATTCCAAAAAGGTAAGGCGTTTTTTTAAAGAATCAAACAAGGTAACCTTGAGGCTACGATCATAGATAGCCAATGGAATACCCGGGAAGCCTGCACCCGTACCGACATCAATAATGGACATGCCAGATTTGATGATTTCAGGATCATAACAGGAGAGAGAGTCAATCATATGCTTAACCACAACCTCTTTCATGTCTGTGATACCCGTTAGATTAAGATATTTATTTGTTTCAATCATACGTGCATAATACAAGTAAAAGTCTTTTGCTTGCTCTTCCGTACAGGGCAAACCAAAATGACTCATTTGCTCCATCATATATGAAACAAATTCAGACAGAGATGCTATAGGCACATCGTATTTTTCTTTCATAAGTACTCCTAATGAATTATCTAGTGTTTATTCGACAATAAGATCTGTAGGAAATATTTCTTAAAAAAGTTCATATAAATTGCATGTTATTACTTAAATTCATGTTATTACATGCTATTTTATTTACTTCTGTTGTATTGTTCAAGTTGAATTAATAGAACAGACACGTCCGCAGGGGAGACGCCAGAGATACGGCTTGCTTGGCCGATGGAGTGAGGGCGTATCTTGTTGAGCTTTTGTTGCGCTTCAAGAGAAATGCCCTTAATTTCTGTGTAGTCCCATTCTTTTGGAAGAATTTTTTCTTCTAGTTTGCGAACTTTATCGACTTGGTCCATTTGCTTTTTGATGTATCCTTCATAGGTAATGGAAATGTCGACAGCTTCCTCCACGTCAGGTGTATAGCGTTTCAAACCAAATGCATCGGCTACGATAGCATAGGAGAGTTCGTTACGTTTTACCAAGTCATACGCATGAATACCCGTTTTAATAGGTGCAGTGCCCAATGATTCAAGCAAGGCTTGCGTTTCTTTGGATGGATTTACAGGTGTATTTTGTAAAACCTCCATCGCTTCTTCAATATTAGCTTTTTTTGCTGTAAATTTAGCCCAACGATCGTCTTTTACAAGACCGATTGCACGGCCTTTTTCCGTAAGACGCATATCTGCATTGTCTTGACGAAGCAATAAACGATATTCGCTACGACTTGTCATCATGCGGTATGGTTCATTTGTACCTTTTGTTACGAGATCATCGATGAGAACACCGATATACGCTTCGGAACGAGCAAGAATGAAAGGCTCTTTGCCTTGAATCCACAATGCTGCATTGATACCAGCCATAAGGCCTTGGGCAGCAGCTTCTTCATAACCAGATGTACCGTTGGATTGACCAGCAGAGTAGAGGCCTTCAATATGTTTCACTTGAAGCGCTGGCGTCAATTGCGTTGGGTTCAAGCAATCGTATTCGATAGCATAGGCAGGGCGCATGATTTCAACATTTTCAAGGCCTGGGATGGTACGTAAGAACGCATATTGTACATCCATTGGAAGAGAGGTACTCATACCTTGTACGTACATTTCATTTGTTCCTGTACCTTCAGGTTCGACAAAGAGTTGATGGCGTTCTTTATCGGCAAAGCGTACCACCTTATCTTCGATAGAAGGGCAGTAACGAGGGCCAACGCCTTCGATTTTACCGCTGTACATTGGAGCACGATGAATATTACTATGAATGATTTCATGAGTTTTTTCGTTAGTATACGTCAACCAACATACGTCTTCGTTACGGTTGATCCATTCATCCATATAGGAGAAGGAGTGATGATGTGTATCGCCTTCTTGAACCACCATGTTTTCAAAGTTTAAAGTACGTTTATCGACACGTGCCGGTGTACCTGTTTTAAAGCGCATTAACTCAATGCCATTATCTAACAAGGATTGAGAAAATACTTCAGCCACCCGTTGTCCATTGGGACCGCCGACGTAATCAATATCGCCAATAAGGATTTTACCTTTTAAATAGGTACCCGTACAAAGAATTACCGCCTTGGCGCCGTAGAACTCGCCAAGCTCTGTGACGATACCTGTTACTTTGCCATCTTCAACCTTCAGCTCTGTCACCATGATTTGCTTAACATTGAGGTTCTCCGTATTTTCTACGGTTTGTTTCATCAAATGTTGGTATTTAATTTTATCGGATTGGCAGCGCAAAGAATGAACGGCAGGGCCTTTACCCATGTTGAGCATACGCATTTGGATTGCCGTAGCATCCGCGTTAATACCCATTTGACCGCCCAATGCGTCAACCTCTAAAACAAGATGGCTTTTACCAGGACCACCCACGGCAGGGTTGCACGGCATAAGCGC
>NZ_CALLVP010000114.1 GCF_938010505.1 uncultured Veillonella sp.
CTGTATTGTTTACAGATACCATTTGGTCATTGTTGTTAGAGTACATAATAGCTGCTGTTTTAAAGCCCAAAATTTTATGTGCTTCTTTAATAGCTGTATCGACTGCCAAGGATTCAGGTACTGCGTTACGGAAGATATAATCCCCAATATCTGTAATCCCTTCAGCAGTTGTAGATGTACCAAGAGCAACTACTTTGCTTTTGTTTGCTACAGGACCAGCTGCCATCATTTCACCAGATAACATAGGACCGATTACTGCTACAACTTTATCTTTTGCAATTACTTTATTCATCGCATTGATAGCTTCGTTTTTATCACCTTTAGTATCTTCTACTAACAAGTTAATTTTTACAGCGTTTGCATCAGCATTGATTTCGCTTACAGCCAATTCTGCACCAGCTTTAATGGATTCACCATATGCTGCAGCACCACCAGTTGTTGTTGTTAATAATGCAATTTTAGCTTCATTGCTATTTGCATTGCCTGCATCTTTATTGCTACCACAACCAGCAGCAACTGCCATTACACCGGCAAGACCAAAAATGGCTGCTTTTTTTAACATGGATTTATTCATGTTACACCCTTCCTTCAAAACATAAAACTTTAAATCTATACCTATATTATGAGAATATAAAATAGTTTGTCAATTAAAAGATAATGATTTTAATTCCCTAATAATATATACATTAAATAAGTTATTCAGATAGATGTTCCCACTTCTCATACAAGGATTCCAACTCTGTCTGAGTCTCTTCGATTTGTGTAGAGATTTTGGACATTTCATCTAAATCTTGTTGTACTACAGGATTAGCTAATTGCACCTCATACATCTTCATCGTCGCCTCAAGGCGAGCAATTTCAGATTCTACCTCAGCCAATTGTTTTTCAACCATATAAGCATTCGGCTTCTTCTGATTTTCCTCCGTAGATTCTGATGCTGAAAGCAGTAGCTCATTAGTGGAAACAGCTTTGCTATCAACCTTACCGCTCTCAGAGTTTTGCTCATTAGCTAATGCTAATAAAGCTTCTTGCTCTTTCAACTTTTCCTTGTAGTATGAGTAATTACCGAGATACTCCGTAATTTTACCTTCATCAAGAACTACTGTTTTCGTAGAAACTTGATCCAAGAAATATCTATCATGAGAAATAATAAAGCAAGTCCCTTCAAATTGTTGTAATGCTTCCTCTACAATTTCTCGCGTAGGAATATCTAAATGGTTTGTCGGTTCGTCTAAAATTAGGAAATTATCTCCTTGAAGAAATAATTTAAGCAAAGCTAAACGAGCACGCTCACCACCAGATAATTCACCTACTGACTTAAATACATCGTCCCCTTTAAACAGAAAAGCCCCCAGCACATTACGAGCCTTATCCTCGCTGTAGTTAAAGTGACTCATGATCTCTTCTACTACCTGCCAAGAATCATGCAGTTCTTCGTGTTCTTGTGAGAAGTAACCGACTTGTACGCGATTGCCAATATCCACATGACCAACTTTAGGGAATAGTTCTCCTACAATGGTTTTCACCAGTGTAGACTTACCTGCGCCATTAGGTCCAATAAGTGCTACTGATTCACCTCGTCGAACAACAAGAGAGATATCATCAATAATGCGACTTTCACCATATCCGACAGATAAGTGATCTAAGACTAAAACCTTATCAGCACTCATCGCAGCGGGAGGAAAAGAAAATTGTAAATGATGTGAAGTAACAGGTGCCTCTAGCCGCTCTAATCGATTTAGTTGAGACTGACGACCACGAGCCATTTTAGACTTGATACCAGCGCGGTATTTATCTATATAAGCCTCTGTTTTCTTAATAAACTCCTGCTGCTTTTCATAGGCCACTATATCAGTCTTTAAACGTTCATCACGTTGTTGAATATAGCGACTATAGTTACCACGATAGGTTGTAGCCTTGTGATTATCTAACTCCACAACACCTGTGACGATACGATCTAGGAAATATCTATCATGGCTGACAATGAGAATACCACCTTGATAGGCAGATAAGTACCCCTCTAACCACTCCAGCATATCCATATCTAAATGGTTAGTCGGTTCGTCTAAGAATAAAAAATCAGGACTACGTACTAACGCTTTAGCTAAATTGATACGCGTTTTTTGACCACCTGAAAAAGCATTAGCTGGCTTATCTAAGTCATCATCAGTAAAACCAAGACCATAGACTATGCGCTTTGTCTTTTGCTCGTAGTCATAACCACCT
This sequence comes from uncultured Veillonella sp., assembly GCF_938010505.1. Classification (GTDB taxonomy): domain Bacteria; phylum Bacillota; class Negativicutes; order Veillonellales; family Veillonellaceae; genus Veillonella. Next base: position 2,227 of record NZ_CALLVP010000114.1, read on the forward strand.
AGCCATTCTAGACGATTCTGTAAATAATCTAAGCGTTGTAAATCCGATTCGCTAGCCTCTTCGGTTTCCAAGCGACTAGTGAGCTCTTTTAATTGTTTCTCCAATGCATGAACATCAGCCCAAGCCTTTTCTATTTCCGTAGCAAGGCTATCATCTCCAAGATTTACATCTTGTTGTAAATAGCCAATACTAGCAACAGGCGACTTGACTACATTGCCTTCATCGAGTTCTTCATACCCTAATATGCACTTTAACAAGGTGGATTTTCCAGCCCCATTAGGACCTACCAAGGCGAGTCGATCCCCTTCTTTTATCTCAAAAGACACATTGGAAAATACTTGGCGCACCCCAAATGATTTCCCAAGGCCTATCATTCGAATGCGTTCCATTCACAACCTCCTAATCATTTACTCTTCATTATACCACAGTTGCTTTCACTAACATTAACATTTCTATAGAATCTTTTGTTTTTCGACTATGGCGGAATAATTTTCCTAACAAAGGGATGTCTCCCAAAATAGGTATCTTTTGTATTTGATGTTGATCTCGATTGTCCATGAGTCCACCAATAACGAGCACTTCTCCTGGTTGTAATCGCACTCTTGTATGTGCTTGACGTGTGCTTATTTTGTAGGCTTTCATTTCAGATACCATAATAGGTGTACTCACTTCTGCATGTATTTTAGCATCTACACCACCATCAGCGGTAATGATAGGAGTGTAATTCAACTTAATACCCACCTCTTCATAACGAGTAGAACGCTTTCGTTCTCCATTCACTTCTGACTCTTCTATAACAGGTATTCTTTCACCTATCAATATATGCGCAGTCTCTCCATTAAGAGCCATGATAGATGGTTTTGCAATTAGAACTGCCTTACCTGAGCTTTCCATAAGACTTAGCTCTGGCTTAACAAAGAACTTATAGGCTTCCCCAGTCGGTGTTTTACCAAAAGTAACAGCGCCATAGGAATGTGTTTTGTCTTCTCCATGTCCAGTTAAGCTGAGCCAAGACCATCGAAAACCCTGTTCTTTTGCATAAGATTGTTCCATGGCAATGATGGTAGCTTCTAGTTGTACTTGTTTAGGTTCCTTATCAATAGCACGTACTAGGGTTTCTACGCGTCGTCTCTCTCCACTCGTCAAATGCATAATTACTTCGTTTTGTTCTGAAAGCACTGCCATTTTATCGCTCTTCACCACTGTGCCTACCACATTCTTTAAAGACTCTGCCGGCAAATGTTCAGGTGATATAACATATAGTTCTCTTTTTTCAAGTGTTTCATCATCAGAAGCAATTAAAAGTGTGGTATTCTCCTTTGATACGGAGAAATGATATAACTTACCTAGTTCATTAATAATCGCTTCTGGGGATTCTCCCGTTACAGTGGCCGTAACAGTCCCTTTTAACGATTCTACACCAATTACGGATATACCGTAACTACGACAAATTCCTAAGACAGTTTCCTTTAAGGATGCATTGCGTACAGAAATAGTTATGAGTTTGTTCTCAGCATTTTTTTCATTTTTAGCTACTTCACCACTATTTACGATATTTTCAGAACTACTAGTAGTTATCCTATCAGTACTATTAGTAGCTATTCTATCAGTACTATTAGCAAATACCATGAAAGGTACTACAAGCATTACGACTATCCATAAGCTTATTTGCAATATAACTGTCACTATAATCTTATCTATAAATGTTAGACCTACAAAGCTTATTCGATTCTTAGCCACCGTGATGAACCTCCTTCAGTAATTTCTACGCCACTTGCAGTTATATTAGACACCGATACTTCTTGCCAAACACTTCCAATACTAACCATTTGCTCCTCTGTACCTTTTCGTAAAATAGCAATATTCTGTTGTCCCTCAATAATACCTATAAGTTCTATGGGATGTTGTTTAGTGGGATGACTTACAGTAGTTTGTATACTAGATTTAACTCGCTCAGCACTAGTATCTTTCCCCTTTATTTCAATATATGTATCTCTATGTTTTTTATTATTTCTTATTTATTGATATTTTCCATTTCTACGACTTTTATCTACCGCGTCTCCAAGAGTACTCATTACATCATCTGACTCATGTAGATCATTATTTATATCAACGAGATCGTCATTACTATCTTTAGCTATCTTATTTTGATCAAGTAATGTATCTATAGAAATATCTTTAAAAACCTCTCGCCAAGAATATGCTCGCTCAACGCCGGTAACATCATATAATAATCGCCCATGAGTATCGCCTTTTGCCTCTCTTACTTTTATACTTTCTATATCACTTTCATCATTAACATGATTTTTATCTTTTTCAGCTTTATTACCATGAGTTGTTTCTTTTGATAATTTTTCCGAGCCTCGTTCAATTTGATTATTATCTCTACTATTAGATTGATCTAAACTAATATGAACATTTTCCTCTTCATGAGGATAAAAAATACCAATGCCTAATAGAACAATCGTAATAATAAAGAAAATACCAAGCGCAAACTTATAGTGACGCATGATAAAATGCTGTTTATCAATCCACATTTTTATACGGTCTATATAGTCTTGTAAGTTCATAATCCACCTCCTCCTGACATATTCTAGGAAGCCCTTTTAAAATCCTACAAAAAAATGACTCTACCAGTCACCACGGTGACTAATAGAGTCATTCATTATATTGACAAATCAAAACAATTTGTTCTTTATTTGCTATTAAACCCATCAGGATGAGATGTATGCCACTGCCATGCATCTTTGATAACATCGGCAACATTACTAAATTTAGGATCCCAACCAAGTAAGTTTTTAATTTTTTTAGAAGACGCAATTAATGTACCTGGATCACCCGCACGACGTTCACCATATTGAACCGGAATGTCGATGCCTGTAACCGCTTTTGCAGTCTCGATGATTTCTTTGACAGAAAATCCATTGCCACTGCCAAGATTAAATACTTGAGATTCGCCGCCTTTACGCAAGTAGTCCATAGCCAATACGTGAGCAGCTGCTAAATCATTAACATAAATATAGTCGCGTACACATGTGCCGTCAGCCGTATCATAATCAGTACCAAAAACTGTAATATGTTCTCTTTTACCGCGAGCCGCATCTAGCACAAGTGGAATCAAATGAGTTTCCGGATGATGATCTTCCCCAATCATACCAGATGGATCTGCACCGGCCGCATTAAAATAACGCAACGCAACATATGTAGAACCATAGATAGAACTATAATCAGATAACATTTCTTCAATCATCAATTTAGTACGACCATATACATTTGTTGGTTGTAGTTGAGCATCCTCTCGAATAGGCACTACCTTTGGCTCACCATACACAGCTGCGGTACTAGAGAATACAAAATGCTTTATACCCGCGGTACGAGCAGACTCAATAAGATGGTAAGAGCCAACTACATTATTTTCATAATAAATAGCTGGATTTTGCATGGATTCACCAACTTGTGAATGGGCGGCAAAATGCATGACACCAAAAATATTATGGTCTTTCATAATATCTACTAGTTTAGGATCAGCAATATCCATATTGTAGAACTTTACCCCTTCAGAAATGGATTCTACATGCCCCCGAGATAGGTTATCTACAATGATTGGCGTATATCCTGCTCGTTGTAATGCTCTTACAGTATGACTTCCAATATAACCAGCACCACCTGTTACTAAAATATTCATAATCCTCCCCCTTATGAATTATATACATCCTTTGCTCGAGCCAATTTAGGGCCGATAAGACGCTTATAAACCTCTACTCCTGGTTGATCAAAAGCATCAACGCCAGCAAAAATGGATTCAAAATAAACAGCCCAACAATGCATAAACATGATTTCCCCTAAATGGAATGCATTTAATGTTGGCACTGTTATAGTCATATTAAAGCGATTGTCGCTAGACAAGGCTTCTCTATTGGCATCTAAAGCAATATTTAAAATATCACAAATACCTACATCAGATAAAGAGTGTAGACGTTCATATTGACTATAAGAATCTGGAACGATGAGATTATGTTTCCAATCCTTAACCTTAATAAATTGAACTACTTTATTTAGGCGCCCCTCTTGATGCTCTTGAACTTGAGCATGCATATCCATAGTACCTACTGCAGCTACTGGTGTACGGCCATATGGTAGACAAGTATTACTCATCTTGCCAAGAGATTCGGATAAGAGCTGCACATACCAATCAGATAATGAGTGAAGCGCTTCACTATAAGGCATAAATACTTCAATAATACGACCATACCGTTCAGAAGCGATATATTTTAATAAGGCACTTAATAGAGCTGGATTTTTGAAAATATCCTCTTCCTGACATGCCGCATCCATAGATGCAGCACCAGCTAAGAAGCCTTCAATATCAAAGCCTACAAGAGCAGCCGTAACAAAGCCTACCTCTGTAAATACAGAGAAGCGACCACCCACTCCATAAGGAATACTATAGGTCTTCCAATTATTTTCTATCGCCATAGAGCGTAAAATTGTAGGATGCTCATCATCAGATACATCTGTAACAGCTACCACTTCGTAGTTAATGTCACGTTCTTGTAACGCCTTCTCCAAAATCATAAAGTTAGCCATAGGCTCAATGGTAGAACCCGACTTAGAGGTAATAACGAGCATCACCTTATAGTCAGGTCCTTTTTTCTGAGCTTGACATTCTAAAGTACGAATAAGCCCTACTAAATAATCACCATCCACGTTAAAGCCTGCAAAATACATCCGAGGATAGCCGTCGCGTTCCTCTGCACTATAGTTATTCCAAAATGCTCCACATTGCACATCAAAAATAACTTTGCTCCCCAAATAGGAGCCACCAATACCTACAGATACAACTGTATCAATATTGTGGCGTGCATAGTCACGCAATTCGTAAAGACGTTTTAGCATATCTGGTGTATTGATACCATCTTCCGAAATATATGGAAGTTGATAAAATAATACTGGTTCAAGCAAACCGTCTTTAGAAACGTGACCTTCTTCATAACCTGTAGAACGTAAAATATTGGTATGGCGCCACACATTTTGTATAGCCCGTTCAAAATTATTAACGTCTCGTTCTTGTATACAACTTTCATTATATATGTTAGCGTAATCTAACTCGAATCCTGATTGTAATCGCAACATCAAATATCTCCTTCACTGACATTTTATGTACAATATTATTCCTTTATATCATAAAAGAATGAATAAAGTATTAGTTTATACAATCAATTTACCCACAATCCATAACCAAAGCCAACTGCATACACAGACCAAAGTAGTGCAATAGGAATAGCTAGTTTAAACTTGAGCTTTTGCGTCTTGTGACGCCATAGGACCATACCCAATAAAGCGCCTACACCACCAAAGGCAAAAGCTAAAAACAGTAGTGTAAACTCTGAAATCCGTCCATATCCATTCATGGCACATAATTTATCGTATCCGTACATACTGAATACGATAAGATTCCAGACACCTACAGTTATCCAAAAATGTGTATCACTCATATCCCCAAACCTTATTATCCCTTACTTATGATGAGCTTTAAAGTATTCTAATGTCTTTTGTAAGCCTTCCTCTAATGTTGTAGTAGCAGTAAAGCCAAAATCACGTTCAGCTTTCAAATTACTTAAGCGCGAATGTTTAATATCCCCTATACGCTCATCGTCATAGTGGACCATAAAATCTACGCCACTAATAACACGGAATCGCGTAATCAACTCATTCACAGATGTTCCCTTATTGGTAGATACATTATATATGCCTGAGCATTGACTATTCCCCATAGCCTTAATATTTGCATCTACCACATCATCTACATAAATAAAATCTCTAGTTTGTTCACCATCACCATATACAGTTAATGGTTGTCCTTCAACGATTAAACGGTTGAAAATACTGATAACTCCACCTTCACCACCATCTCCTTGGCGTGGTCCATATACATTAGAATATCTAAAACATACTGTATTTAATCCAAAGGCTTCACGATAAATACGCAAATAGCCTTCTGCAGTAAGCTTTGTCAAACCATAAAAGGATGAAGGCATACCACTCAATTCTTCAGTCAACGGCAATACCGCCAAGTCTCCATATACAGCGGCTGATGAAGGCATCAAAAATTGTTCAACTTTTACCTGACGACATGCATCAAGTACATTAATAAGCCCTATTAGATTTACATCACAGTCATAACTTGGGTTCTCCATAGAGGATTGAACCATTGTTTGCGCCGCCTCGTGAAATATGATAGACGGCTTAAATTCTTCAAATACAGATAGTAATTTAGGATCTCGTACATCCATCTCAACAAATTGAGCATCTTCATGTACAAAGGAGCGCATACCTGTAGATAAATTATCTATAACGAGTACATCGTGCCCTAATTCAATTAATCTATCAACTAAATGGGACCCAATAAATCCGGCCCCACCAGTAACACATATATTCATAGCGCCCTCCCTTCTAATATCTTTAAATACCTGCACCTTGTTTTGCTAGTGCATCTGCCATTTCATTATATGTATCGCCTGTATGAGCAGCCACCTTGTGAAAGTGTACTCGAACACGATCTTTTATAGAATCATAAAATGCTGCATACTCTTGGGTTAGCGCATTATTGCGTTTCCAGCCCTTGGTAGCCCACAGTTCTATGCCCATATAATCATAGTAAAGTGAACATTTAGAAATACCATTATCAACAGCATATTTCATAACATGCATAGCAGCCAACAGCTCACCAGCGACATTCCAAAACGATGTATATCGTTCATCAATAGAGGAAAAAGAAAAAGTCTCCCTATTGCCATTCAAAAAGATAACCCCTCCTGCACCAACAGTATTGGTCTCTTTATTATAACTACCATCGATATACGCAACCACATGGTCTGGCTTAGTAAAATCTGGTTTCACAATACTTGCTGATACTTTACTTTGAACACTAGAACTAGAACCTATAGACCTAGAATTTATAGATTTAGACTTCACTTCCTGTGGCGATTTAGGCTCGCTCTTTTTAGCACTCATAAAATCACTTAAAGACAAACCTGAATCCTCTACAAAGGCATGTGCTTCTGCTTCTGTCGAAAATGACTTGTAAATAGCACTACCATATCCTTTTACTTGTTTCTCACAGTCAGACCATGTAGTGTAAACCCCTGGTACACGCCCCTGACGAACTGCATAAAACTTTTTTGCCATACGTACCTCTTAATGGTCCATTGTCAGTTCAGCAAATTCTGCATTCACAACAGTTGCTAAATCTTTTGGATTAACTTTCATTTGCATACCACGTAAACCTGCACTTACATATACAAACTTTTGAGGCTCCATAGTCGCATCAAAATAAGTAGGAAATGATTTTTTCATCCCCACTGGAGAACAGCCTCCACGCAAATAACCTGTAATACCTAACAAATCCTTAACAGGAACAAGTTCAACAGATTTGTTTTGGCTTACACGAGCAGCTTGTTTCATATCTAGTTCGGCAGTTACAGGAATACAAAAGACAACATATCCTGTCTTATCACCTTTACCAACTAGAGTTTTAAACACTTCTTTCTCATCAAGACCTAGTGCCTCAACCACATGAAGCCCTGCGGCATGTTCCTCAGACCACTCATATTCGCTAATACTATAAGGTACCTTGTGGGTATCTAAAATACGTAATGCATTTGTTTTTTTATGTTTTTCTTTACTCACTATATCCCACCTTATATATTAGCGTAACAAATAAAGCTAATCAACATATAATACTTTTCTATATGATGAATTGTAAAATATATTGCGACAAATAAAAAGACTCATATTGGAGATCTC
>NZ_CALLVP010000115.1 GCF_938010505.1 uncultured Veillonella sp.
ATGATGAATTGTAAAATATATTGCGACAAATAAAAAGACTCATATTGGAGATCTCGTGTAAAATGTAAATAACCACAAATACATGACACGGAGGTCTCTAATATGAGCTATATACATCTTACCATAGAAAAACGAAGTCAAATAGAAAATTTAAGAAAAGAAAGATACTCTGTTCGTAAAATTGCTAGCTTAATCGGAGTCTACCATTCTACTGTAGCAAGAGAATTAAATGACGTTGAGGGCGAATACCTGCGATTAAAGCACAGCAGTTAGCAACTGGTAAGTCTACTAATAAAGGAATACCAATAAAGTTAACATCTCAATTAGCGGCTTTAATTGAATCCAGATTACAACAAACTTGGGCTCCAGAAGAATTGGTTGGTGCTGAATTAGTTGGAGTTTTAAGCTTTAAGACAATATATTCCTGGATCCATCGTGGTTTTCTTGCTGTAACGGAAAAGGTACTTCGCCGGAAAGGGAAAAAGCCCGGTACGCAAGAAACTCGTGGACGATTCAATATTAAAAAAAACCATTAAAGAACAGCCTCAAGAAGTTGAAAACCGTGAGATTTTTGGTCATTGGGAACTAGATACAATGGTTTCTTCCAGAGGTCAAAGTAAAGGCTGTTTAGCTACATTTGTTGAACGTAAAACACGATTCTATGTGGCAATAAAAATGAATGATTGATCTAAAGATTCTATGTTTTTAGCTATTAGTTCCCTGTACAATACATTAACCACTAAATTACTTAAAACCTTTACGGTGGACCGTGGTAAGGAATTTGCTTGCTATGAACAGGTTGAAAACGAGTTTGGAATACCAATGTATTTTGCCGATGCCTATGCAGCATGGCAACGAGGCTCTAATGAAAATAGCAATGGTTTACTTCGAGAGTTTTTCCCTAAGAAGACCGATTTAGCTAAAGTTACACTAGATAAACTAACAGAATCACTAATGTTGATTAATAATCGACCTAGGAAATGCCTTGGATTTAAAACACCATTCGACATGTTTAAACATGAGATTAGAAAATTGATTTAATTTTGTCGCATTACTTATTGCAATTCAAGATATTCAAAAGAAGTAAAAGAAAAAGCTATTAGTTGATTGTTATAAATGAACCGACCCCTTAATGTTAGACCAAAAATCTTAACGTTAAGGAGGTCGGTTTTTCTATGGCAAAATATAGCCTTACATTTAAATTAAAAGTCGTTACCGCATATCTAAATAGCGAGGGTGGATATAGCTCTTTAGCTAAGAAATACGGTGTAAAGGATGCAATGCAAGTTCTGCGTTGGGTTAATGCATTTAAAGAATTTGGTAAAGATGGTTTGTGTCGAAAGCGAAATAATACAATATATACTTCAGAATTTAAGCTAGCTGTGGTAGAGTCATACTTAACTAGTGAATTATCGTATCAGCAAATTGCATTTCAATATGGTCTAAATAATCCTTCATTAATAGCTCGTTGGAAATAGGAGTTTATGAAATATGGGGCCAATGCTTTTGTCGAGCGACCGAAAGGACGAATACCTACTATGAGACGGACAGATGAAAAAGCAAAGATTACCACATATACTAAGTCACGTAGCCAAAAGCAGAAAAAAGAATTAACACCAGAGCAAGCTCATATTTTAGAATTGAAAAAACAATTACGTTATGCCCAAATAGAGAACGCCTATTTAAAAGAATTGAGGAGATTGCGCTTCGAGGACGCTCGAAAAATGAAAGAGCATCAAGAATCATTAGCAGTCTCCGAAGAGAATTCAAACTGACTGAGATTCTTGCTGCCTTACATTTTCCCAAAGCAACATATATGTACTGGCAACAACGCTTTGACCGAGTAGATTCAGATCTACAAATACGAATAGCTATCGAAGATATTCGTAAAGACCATCCCAACTATGGATATAGAAGGTTGTTACCCTTATTACAATCACGAGATATTGTTGTTAATAAGAAACGATTGCAACGAATTATGCAAAAATTTAATCTGCAAGTAATAGCATTTCCCCGTAAAAACCGAAAATATAACTCATATAAAGGAGTTACAGGACGGATTGCACCGAATCGCATCAAGCGTAGGTTCCATTGCAGTCAACCACATCAAAAAATTACTACAGATACAACTGAATTTAAGTATTATGAACTAGATGCAAACGGTGCTTTGAAAGTCAGAAAACTATACTTAGATCCATTTATGGATTTATATAATCTTGAAATTATCAGTTTTAGTATAAGTCCTACACCATCGGCTGAATCTATACTTTCAGCACAACAACAAGCGATTAAAAAGACTGCCGATGCTAAGTATCGGTGGACATTTCATTCTGACCGTGGTTGGGGTTACCAAATGAAAACGTACCAATATAATTGAAAAGTGCATAATATATTCCAAAGTATGTCTAGAAGAGGTAATTGTATCGATAATTCACCAATGGAAAATTTCTTTGCCATATTAAAACAAGAGCTGTATTATGGCAATACCTTTCATAGCTATGATGAGTTAAAACTGGCAATTGAAAACTATATTATTTATTACAATACTAAACGAATTAAGGAAAAATTGAACTGGCTAAGTCCAGTTGACTATCGTTTAGCTACTACTGCAGCATAAAAAATTCCGAACAACTATTTTAGGTTGCTCGGAATAAAAGTCTAACTTTTTGGGGTCACTACAAAATCAAATAATAGCTTTTATAGATGGAGGGCCTGTTTTTGTTATCGCCTCAATCTATTAGGAAATAGAAGGGATATTATTTAAAGAATTTTTAGTGGTAATATCTTTTTCATGAACGATTATAATATCAACCTATAGATAGAATCACAGGGGATATAGTTTAATAAGATTGACCGATTGAAGGGAAATATTGTACTATAAATATAACAGGAGACTTCATAGGATGTGTTTGATTAAGATACTATGTATAATCCTGCATAAGGAGGTGTAATGATGTCAGATTTAGTAAAGGTATTTTTAATAGATCCGTTGCTAATGATATTTAAGCCGAAAGAAATATCCAATAAACGCATAAAATATATAGCTTCTAAATATGGTGCTGAAGCATTACAGTCGGACTGGAAAAATGTAGGTGCTGATTTGCAAAAAGCCATTAGTGTTTATAAAGGGGAATTAAAGTGCCGGGAAACAAAGATTTAAAGCGGAGAAACGGCAAGGTAGTACATACTGATGGAGATGAGTTAAAAGGCATTTCTGTAGAAGAAACTCAGTTACATGTAGGGCCTATTCCTCATCCTGATATTTTAAAAGGGTATGAGGATGTTTGTCCTGGAGCAGCGGATAGGATTATTGCCATGGCGGAACAGGAGAGTATGGCACGACATGAATTTAATAGAACCGCTTTAAATGCTATGATTGATGATACAAAAAGAGGAATGTGGTTCGCAGCATTTTTAGCTTTGGTTATTATTATAAGTGCAGGTTATCTTTTGGCAACAGATCGATATATTGCAGGGACTTTATTTTCACTTTCTGGATTAGCCATTACATATAAAGCTTTTTTAGATAAAAGTGGCAAAGAGGATGAAGATAAATTAGGTGATTAGTTAAAAAGGGGCTGTAACAGAATGCGGTTTTACTATCTTCTGTTACTGCCCCTTTAAAATATAAGAAATACCAAGAAACTTAGGTTTGAAAAATCCTGTGTTTTCTTGGTATGTTTTGTTTTAGGCGCATCTAATCAGACCTCGGCCTAGGGAAAAATTTTAGTTTGAGCAGTTTTTTAGTAAATAAAGTTGTATTAACTTTTCTATTCGTAATTGAATACGTTTATCTATAAGTAGTATATCTTGGGCTCTATCAATACAGCATCTAGGTATATATTCTATATTACGAGCTTTACTAATAGCCTTGCTCGAAGATCTAGTTTTTGCTTTTTCGTAATATTGAGACTTTATACAAGTTAGGTAATGTCTGCTCTTTAAGCACATTAAGTTTTCATGGTTGGCATTTGCTACCACATATATGAATCGTTGACTATGTAGTTATTCTAATTGCTGTACAGTTACTTTTTCAATAAAAAGAAAAAGCTTTTACCGAATTTGAATAATGGAAATTAACAATATTGTTAAGGAATTAAAGCTATGGAAACTATAAAAGAATTTTTAGATAGTGACATATATTTAAATATTATAAAAGAACTTGGTGTCCACAGCTTTAATCAAGAGGTACAAAGTGTTGAAAGAGAAGAGCTAAAAAACCGATTGAAACAAAGGCAGTTCTTACTTGAAGGGTCTAATTGTAAGGTCCTTTCAGACAAAGAGATGGTACAGTTTTACAAGCAAATGATAGAAGAGTATCGAAAAGATATTGTTATTTGGAGTAAGAAGTTTTGGCGATATAGCGACAATACTATTGAGGCCTATCCTGATGGGGAATTTCCAGAAGGAGAGGGAGTATCTGAAGAAGATGTATCAACTATAATTGAAGTAGGGAATTATTCTAAAACGAGTATTGCTATGTATATAATTGAATTTGATATTTTGAAGAATCATCAAGAGCTATTAGCTGACTATTATAAAAGGATATGTATTCTTCAGGCCGCGCAATATGCAAAAGATATGATAGTATTATACAATGAGGTTTTTAGCTAAGATATTTAGATATACTAAATCAGTAGGTTTCCTATAGTACAACAATCACTTGATTTTACTTTTTGGAATGAGCAGTGGAAGCAAGGTTATTATAATCGTGAAAAAGGTATCCGAGCGAATCCTTTAATAGAGTATTGGGATAAGCAGGCTAATGACTTTTCTCTCATGCGTAAAAGCAATGATTACGACTTTGGTTGTAAGGTGTACGCTGCGTTGAGTAGCGTGTTGACTGCTGATTCCACTATGCTTGATATAGGGGCTGGCCAGGTTCTTTTACGATTCCTTTTGCTAAACATATTAAATCTGTTACAGCCATAGAACCATCCAAGGGGATGGTAGAGGTTTTAAAAGAAAATGCCAAAGAGGCTGGTGTGGAGAACTTCAATATTATTGAAGAACTAATTCAAGACTTACCTCAAGATGGTTCTCCTAATTTTCAATTTGACCTTGTAGTCGTATCTCTTGTGCTTTGGATGTTTCCTGATGTGTGGTCTCAGCTTTTACAAATGGAGCAATATTCCAAAGGCTATTGTGCAATCGTGGCTGTCATAATCTGGTGGAATCCAAAGGAAATTGTTAGTACCTGGTTTAATAATTAAGCCAATAGATTATGATATCTATTGGCTTTTATATTGTATCGAAAAATTGGTATACTGATTTTAAGTTAATCGATTATATATTTTGAAGGTTAATTTGTAAAAATGAGGAATTATGAAAACAACAAAATCTTTTGGCAACCATTCCAAATATTCTCTCCACGATGCAAGGGTACAGAAAATAGAATACGTAGATGATAATTTGATCCTTACATTTGATTACATTTTTTCTTACGAAAACGGTATTGAACAGACTCATAAGGCTCAAGTTGTATTTGAGACGTGTGATATAGATTTTTTTGAAATTCTAGTATTTAATAATACAATACTAGATACTTTCACAGGTAAAAGAATTGAGTTACCTCAGTATCAACAGGAGTATAGTGAAAGTGAATTTGAGGTCATTACAGAGACCTATAATTGGGGACACGCTGTATTCCAAGGATGGTTATGGACCGAAGGGAATCCAGTTCATTGTATAATGAACATATACTTTAAAGGTGATATGGTATATGTAGTTGAATGAGGCCTGAGATGAGCAATTTAGATTTTACTATTAGCTGCATAGTTACATTCTTCAGCAAGAAGAGAACAAGTCTACCGAATTTAAATTATGGAATGTACTATCCTCATATCATTATAAAAGGTACTGAGTCTTGGTATAAACCTTATGGTAGTAAAGATGTCATCTTTGATAAACAAATATGAGGTAATATGTTGTTAGTTTTTGAAATTGTAAATTATTTTGTTCTAAAAGCAGGTACGGAGTTCTTTATTATGGAAGGTGTTAATTCTGTAAGGACGTAAGAATATGAAAACTTTAAAAGAATTTTTAGATAGCCCTATATATTTAGATATTATAGAGGAATTAGGACCTGATAACTTTAATAAAGAACTACAAAGTATAGAAATTCAAGAACTAAGAAATCGATTGAATCAAAGGCAATTCTTATTAGAAGGGTTTAATTGCAAGTTATATTCTGAGAAAGAGTTAGTGCAGTTTTTCGAGCAATTAATAGAATACAATCGTAAAGAACTGATTCTTTGGAGTAAAGCCTTTTGGCAATACAGTGATGAAACTTGGGAAGAATATTCAGATGGTGAATTTCCAAAAGGCGAGGAATTAGATATAGAAGATAAATCAACTATACTTGAGATAGGAAAATATTCTATAACGAGTATTGCTATGTATATGATTGAATTTGATATTTTGAAAAATTATACAGAAATATTAGGAGATTACTATAAACGAATGCATCTTCCTGGTGCAGTGAAATACGCACGAGAAATTAAAGGGCTTTATAAAAGTCTTTTTGGTTAAAATATATAATATAATTTTAGAAGATAAGGAAATTTTTAAAAAGGTTTTAGATTGATTAGATAATCTTAACATAGAGCAATTTAGTTTTTCCTGGGATATACTTTAAAGGTGACATGGTATATGTTATTGAATGAGTCCTGAGATGAGTAATTTAGATTTTACTATTAGCTGCATAGTTACATTCTTCAGCAAGAAGAGAACAAGTCCACCGAATTTAAATTATGGAATGTACTATCCTCATATCGTTATAAAAGGTACTGAGGAATATCTTGGTATCAACTTTATTGATGGTGAGGATGTTACCTTTGATAAACAAATAGGAGCTAATGCGCTACCAGTTTATGAAACTGTAGATTATTCGGCTCTACAAGCAGGTACTGAGTTCCTTATTATGGAAGGCGGAAATATTGTTGGTGAAGGGATTGTAAAAGAAAACTTTCAACATAAACCGTATGGGAGTAAATAACTATGGGTTATAAAAATGTATGTATCAACTGTAGGATTTCCTTGTCGGAGGGCACAAACTACGAGCTGTTTAACAGAAATAAAATTTGCCCTACCTGTAAAGGTAAAATGTACTTTGTGAACGAGAAGTTCAAAGCCCCTAAAAAATCTAATGACAAAGAGTGGAAGATTATAGAGTATTTGCTATTGAGTGGCTATGATTTCCGTAATCCTTATTGTGGACATGAGCAATGTATTTATTTTGAGTTCCCTAAGAACCTACAAGAGGCAGAAGAGTTTATTCGTGAAATGAGGAATTTAGACTAAATCAGGAGGTTTCGTATGACACCGCAAGTTACAGATTTTTCGTTCTGGAATGAAATGTGGAAACAAAGTTATTATGATCGTGAGAAAGGGATTCGGGCGAATCCATTATTAGAGTATTGGGACAAGCGGGCCAATGATTTTTCTCTTATGCGTAAAAGCAATGACTACGACTTTGGGCGGAAGGTATATGCTGCGTTAAGTAGTGTCTTAACACCTGATTCTAGCATGTTAGATATAGGTGCTGGTCCAGGTTCTTTCACAATTCCTTTTGCTCAACATATTAAATCTGTTACTGCTATTGAGCCGTCAAAGGGCATGGTGGCAGTCCTTAAAGAAAATGCCAAAGAAGTAAACGTTGAGAACATTAACATCATTGAAGAATTGGTGCAGGACTTACCTCAAGACGGCTCTCCAGATTTTCGATTTGATCTGGTAACCATATCTCTTGTGCTTTGGATGTTCCCTGATGTGTGGCCTCGGCTTTTACAAATGGAACAATATTCTAAAGGCTATTGTGCAATCGTAGCTGGCATTCCTGATTGGAAGAATCCTCGGGAAGCTAGCAAATCTGATGTACAAGAGTTTCAAATTCTGTATAATATGTTACTTTCACAAGGGCGCTCACCTAATGTAAGTATCATCGATTATAGATGTGAACGTACTGTAGAAGATGAAATCGAGTGCCGAAAGATTATATACGAACAGTACTATGGAGACTTAACGCCAGCAGCAGAGGAACAAATCAAAAAAGAAATCATAGCAAAATCTAAGGACAATAAATGTTTGATTTCCTCTCGGTCTGCTATAATTTGGTGGAATCCTAAGGAAGTTGTGTCACACACCTAAGATATAGTTGATAAATGGATTAGAAAAGGCAGTAGCATGATTAATATCGTTAAGGGCGATAGGGCGATTACCTATACCGAAGAAAAAAGCTTTACCCCTCAGCAGGTAGCAGAACTGTTTTTATCTGTTCGTTGGGTGGTGGGAAAATATCCGGACCGATTATACAAGGCTTTGATGAACTCCTCGCGCGTGATTTCTGCTTGGGATGGCGATCGTTTAATAGGTCTTATTCGTCTTATGGACGATAGTGAGCTTGTATGCTTTATAAACTATGTGCTAGTTCATCCCGATTATCATGGCCGAGGTATTGCAGGTCATTTGTTAGAAATGGTGAAAGATGCTTACAAGTCTTACTTGTACATTAATGTTATGATTGGTGATAGCAAGAATGCGCCATTTTACGAGAAGCATGGCTTTAAAGTAAAAGAAAATTCCTTACCGATGCAATATCGTAATGTTCCTAAATATACGAAAAAGTAAATAGAGACAAAGGCTACACAAGATCAAGGTGCCGATTTAATAATATAGTTTATAAATTAAATGGGGACATTACTAATCAATGTGTAGCCTTTGTTGTTTAAACATTATATACTTAAATAAGTAAATTAATACATTGTGTGTCTATTGTATAGAGTGGGAGGTATTATAAGTATGTTTTCCTGGTTAAAAAATCTTTTTTCTTCTAATAAAGAATCTCTTGATTCTCATACGAGAGTAGAAGCTACAAAGTCTGTCGAGCAAAATTCTGATTTATTGGATGATGAACTGGACCCTTGTACTATTGGGTGGGATGAGATTACTGCAGAATGTGAACGTGTATATCCTGGTCAAACAGATCCTATGCATTTTGGAACGTTGATAAACTGGCGGCTTGGTGGCGATAGCCCTCTTGATGGTATCAGTGTGTATGATGATGGAGATAATTGGCATTTTGTAACATATGGTTTGTCCGAGCTGTATGAAAAGGATAGCGAAGATCCTACAATTAGTGGTTACGGCATGGAGTTTACTTATCGTTTAGATAAAGCAAGTGCCAACGATGATGAGATCAGAAGTGTTTGTGGTGTATTACAACAAATTGCAAAATTTACTTTTACTGCTGGAGAAATTTTTAAACCTTATGAATATCTTTATAGTGGGCAAACAGAAGGCATAGACTCAAATAATAGTTCCAATATTGTTGGCTTTATTACTATTCCTGATGCTAAATTGCAGCCCCTTGATACTCTTAATGGCAAATTAGAATTTGTAGAGTTCATCGGTGTGACTAACGAAGAATTACTTGCTGTAAAAGACAAGAAGATGACAGTACAAGAATTATATGAGTTGTTGGGGACTGATGTAACATCTTATAATAGAAATCCGGTTCTTGAGTACAATGGTGCTGAGTAATAACTATTAGTAATATTAAAGAAATTAATTGATAAAAAGAGATTAAAGCATATTCAATTCGGATTGGATTTTAATAAAATAAGCTGAAAGCCTTGCTAATAGTGGGCTTTCATTTTTTTATTTACAGTGAAGTAGCAAATATCGATTATAGCAGTACCCCTATATGTTTATTGACACTGTATACCCCTCATGCTACGATGAGAAAAATCACATATGATTGAGTTAGGTGTCTATTGACTTAATAGAGAATTTGGTACAAGCCAAAGCGGTCACGCCACTGTAACAGCGAGGTACTTTGCATAGAGGGTGAAATGCTCTCGGTCACTGAAGTTTTTGGGAAGGCGCAAAGTAACGTTAAACTGGAGCCAGGAGAACTGCCTAATTAACAATTGCCAATTGACCTGCGAGTGACGGGGATGGGGATTTGTATAGGTGAATTTCATACTAGCTTTGGGTGTTGAAAATTCATACTATATGTTAGCTTATTAGGCGTGGTGTATAGTCTAGTTGAGAGTACAGCCCGTTTCCTCTGTGTGGGGGAAACGGGCTGTTTTGTATGTAGTAATAGTTTGTTAGTTAGAGTAGTGAGGTAGTTTTATGATTAAGAAAAAGAGTTTTATGGCTTATATAGCCACAGTATTCATCCTAATTGTTAGTATGCTCATCGCTGCATGTGGAGGCCCTGGCGAAATGAAAAAGGATACGGCAAATAACAAGCCTATCGAAATTACGGACGTAACCGGTCGTACAGTGACACTTAAAAAACCCGCAGAACGCGTTGTTTTACAATGGAGTGGTTCAGGTGGCCCGTTCTTTACGATTTCAGCACTTATGGGTAAAGATACGCCGAAGGTTATCGCCGGTATGGATACATCTTTGCAGCAGTATAGAGCAGATATGTGGAAACACTTTACTACGGAAATGCCTGAATTAGCTAAGATTCCAGAAGTGGGAACAGTAGGGGATAAAAACTTTAATGTAGAGCAAGTTGTTGCATTACAACCAGATGTTATTTTTATTCCTGTTGATTTAAAAAATCAATATGAATCTGATGCTAAGCAAAAATTAGATGAGGCAGGCGTACAAACTATTTACATCGACTACCATGCAGAAAATCTCGAAAAACATCAGAAATCTATCGAAGCTATTGGTAAAGCTTTAGGTAAGGAAGAACGTGCAGCAGAAATTAGTAAATTCTATACGGATCATGTAACAAAGGTTCTTGATCGTGTAAAAACTATTAATAAACCAAAACCAACTGTGTATCTTGAAGTTGGCATGAAAGGACCTGAGGAGTTCAGCAATTCCTTTAGTGGTAATTACTCATGGGGGGCGTTGGCTACATTGTGTGGTGCCGATGTAATTACAAAGGATGTCGTTAAGAGAACCGCTCCAATTAATCCTGAATTTGTACTAGAAAAGAATCCAGATATTATTATGATTATGGGTTCTTACTGGCCTAAAAACCCAACATCCATGCGTTTAGGTTTTGAAGCAAATGAAGCACAATCTCAAGAGTTGTTGAAAGCTTTTACCACAGAACGTCAAGGTTGGAGTGATTTAAAAGCCGTTGAAAATAAAGATGTATATTCCATTCATCATGGCCTTCCACGTGAAGTATATGATGCGGCGGTATTTGAATATTTAGCCAAAACTTTCTATCCTGAAGAGTTTAAAGATGTTGATCCAGAAGCTACGCTTAAGGAATTCTATGATAAATTCCTTCCCTACTCTTATAGTGGTATCTGGTTTATGCATATGAATTAAATCTGTTCAAATAATTAGGAGGGGTGATGTAACATCTGATTTTACACAGTGTAAGGCGGTATACAGGGTTTATTATTTAGTTATTAAGTGAGGTACTTTTATGTTTAAGAAAAAGAAGTTTATGGCCTATCTTGCCACGGTGCTCCTGCTAGTTGTGAGCATGATTATGACAGCTTGTGGTGGTCCAGCAGATACAAAAAAGGATGCGGCACAATCTGGCAAACAAATTGAAATTACCGACGTAACGGGTCAAAAGGTTACGTTGAAAAAACCAGCAGAGCGCGTAGTAGTTCAATTGAGTGCTTCCGGTGGTGCGTTCTTGACTATGGCTGCGTTGCAAGGTAAAGATGTGGCTAAAACTATTGTTGGTATTGACCCTTATTTGAGCAAATTGCGTACAGATATGTGGGATCGCTACAAATCTGAAGTGCCAGAGTTGGAAAAAATTCCTCTCATTGTAACGTAAATGATAAAACATTTGATGTGGAAAAAGTAATTTCCTTAAATCCAGATGTTATTTTCATGCCTTTATACTTTAAAGATCAATATGAAGCTGATTATAAACCTAAAATCGATGCAGCTGGTATCCCTACCATTTATATCGATTACCATGCTGAAAAGCTTGAAAATCACCAAAAATCTATCGAAGCTATCGGTAAAGCATTGGGTAAAGAAGAGCGTGCAGCAGAAATCAACAAGTTCTATACTGAACGTCTAACAAGAGTTATGGACCGCATTAGCAAAATCAATAAACCAAAACCAACTGTTTATATTGAAACAGGTAACGAAGGTCCGGAAGGTTTAGGTTTTGCGTATAGTGCAAACGTAGCCTGGGGCGCATTAGCAACTCAAGTTGGTGGCGACCTTATTACTAAAGATGTAGTTCAAAAGGCCGGTCCAGTTAACCCAGAATTTATTTTAGAAAGAAACCCAGATATCATCATGATTATCGGTTCTTACTGGCCTAAGAAACCGACTTCCATGCGTTTAGGTTTTGATACAAATGAAGCAAAATCTCAAGCGTTATTGAAAGCTTTCACCACAGAACGTCAAGGCTGGCCTGAATTGAAAGCGGTTCAATCTAAAAACGTTTTCTCTACTCACCATGGTTTACCTCGTGAAGTATATGACGTTGCAGTATTCGAATACTTAGCTAAAACATTCTATCCTGAGGAATTCAAGGACGTAGATCCAGAAGGCACACTTAAGGAATTCTATGATAAATTCCTTCCATTCTCTTACGGTGGCGTTTGGTTCATGCATTTAAACTAAGAAGGGGTTTTTCGTAGTGACAGAAATTAACAATCAGTACGATTATAAGAAACAGAGTTATAAAAAACTATTGTTCATTATTATCGGATTGATCATTTGTGCGGTAAGTTTTGTTACCGATATTATTGTAGGTCCTGCATCACTTACGTTAAGTGATGTATGGCTCGCATTAACAGACCCTGCAGAGGTTTCCAAAAACGTATATGTTATTATTTGGTCGATTCGTCTTCCGACGGCCATAATGGCATTGCTTGTAGGTGCTTCTTTGGGCATTGCTGGTGCTGGCATGCAGACTATCCTTGATAACCCGTTATCTAGCCCATATACACTTGGTATATCCGCAGGGGCTGGCTTCGGTGCATCTCTTATGGTCGTTGTAGGCGCTAGTGCATTAGAGTTTTTAGGTGTCTTTATGGTTCCATTTGGCGCCTTTGTATTTGCTAGTTTGACGAGTTTCTTTATCTATTCCATTAATAAGATTAAGAATTTCTCCTCAGAAACGATGATTCTTGCCGGCATCGGCATGATGTTCCTGTTCCAAGCGCTTCAATCCTTGATGCAATATATGGCGTCTCCTGAGGCCCTTCAAAACATCGTGTTCTGGACGATGGGGAGTTTAGCTAAGGCAAATTGGGTGAACATCTCTATTGTTCTTATCGTGCTAGCAATCATGCTACCGCTTATGATGAGAGAATCTTGGCGTTTAACAGCATTAAAATTAGGCGATGAAAAGGCTTCTGGCCTTGGTGTTAATGTTGAAAGCTTACGGGTAAAAGTGTTTGCATTCATCTCCATCATTACAGCCGTTGCTGTTTCTTTCGTTGGAACTATTGGTTTTATCGGTATTGTAGGACCACATATTGCACGTATGCTTGTAGGTGAGGATCAACGGTATTTCTTACCTCTCTCTGCAGTGTGTGGCATGGCGATTTTGTCTCTTGCATCTATTGCGAGTAAGATGCTCGTTCCTGGGGCGATGTTCCCAATCGGTATTGTGACGGCAATCATCGGTGTACCTTTCTTCTTCTCGTTGGTATTAACTAGGAAAAGGAGCTATTTCAAATGATTGAAGTTCATAATCTAACCTTTGGTTATTCCTCCACGGAAGACGGGCAAATCTTAAAGGGCGTTGATTTTGCTGCTAAAACAGGTAAATTGACTGCGCTCATTGGTACTAACGGTGCCGGTAAATCTACACTGTTAAAAACGATTATGGGTATCTTGAAAGGCAAGGGCGAGATTTCCGTTAATGGTAAACCTGTATCTCAATATTCTACAAAGGATTTTAGTAGTACAGTAAGCTATTTGTCTCAAGATAATGACTGTAAAGTCAATCTAACTGTTTTTGAAGTCGTTATGTTAGGGCGCATGGGATCTATGTCCTTCCGTGTAAGCGATGAGGACATTGCAGCTACACAAGAGGTATTGGAACGGTTGAACTTGCAGAGGTTTGCTTCTCGTAGCATTATGGAGCTCAGCGGTGGTCAACGCCAGCTAGTGTTCATGGCGCAAGCCCTTGTAAAAGAACCTAAAATCTTAATTCTTGACGAACCTACCAGTGCTTTAGATTTGCACAAGCAATTTGACTTGTTAACATTGCTAAAAAGTCTGACTCAAGAAAATGATTTTACAACACTCGTAACATTGCATCATCTTGATTTGGCGGCTATGTTCGCAGATGAAATCATCGTGCTCAAAGAGGGTACAGTATACGCTCAGGGTGCACCGAAAGACATCTTTACAGAAGCTATGATGGAAGATGTATACCGTGTTAAAACAAAAATTTATATGGATGATCGTGGTTTACCTCATGTTATTCCACTCGAGGCGATTCCTTGAGTATAAAAAGATAAAAGTTGAGAAATAAGCCGATGTGTAAATAGAATTCTATTTATACTAGTTTTGACCTAAGCAGTTAAAAATAGATACTCTAGCTATTTAGGAGCTGTTATAGGTAATCACAACATAGCTGCACTAACATATGAATTGTTAGTGCGGCTTTTGTAAAATTCATAAAAATACACTTATTTATATGGTATAATTATATAAAGAAGATAAGATAATATTTGATTAAAAACTGAATATAGGGTTCTATAGAAAGTATACTGTATACATAATTGATAGTATAACTTCTTTTAATGGAAAATCGTATAAGTTTATCATTTCTATTATGAAAGGTTTATTGTTAACTTTTCATACTATTCATATATAGAAGAAAGGAGTGATTATAACTTTTTATGATGTTCATGTAAGTATGAAAGGAGTGTTTTTATGTTACGTGGTATTATTGAACAAAGGGAAATCTCGAAAGAAAGCCTTGAAGCTAAGAAGCATAGAATTCAGGAAGAGGCTTTAAAGCGATTTACCGAAAATGAATCTAAAAGAGATTCCGGTCTTGAAAAAGAGAGTGTTAAGCTCGATACGCTTCAATTAAGGCGGAATATGCTCAATGACTATGATTCCATTGCGATGGAGCGAATAATGGGGAAAAGTGATCTTTTTCCTATTGCTTACTTGCAAATGGGAATGGATGCGGGAAATTCTATTTGTCGCGTTCAAATTCGCGATGACAAGGGTAGCTTTATTGGCTCCGGAACGGGCTTTTTGGTTTCTGATAATATATTGATGACCAATAATCATGTAATCGATAGCATGCAGACCGCTCTAAATTCCTTGGCAGAGTTTAATTATCAGGATGATGAAAACTTTATGCCATGCCCTACGTATACCTTTCGCTTAAACCCTGAACAGTTTTTTATTACTGATGAAAAGCTTGATTTTACGCTCGTTGCAATTAAAGATAATCCTGCAAGTGCAAAACATCCTAAAGATTTTGGACATCTTCACCTCATTCCTGAAACGGGAAAAATTCTTGAAGGCGAATATGTTTCCATCATTCAACATCCAAAGGGAGGACCTAAGTCCGTCACTATTCGTGAGAACAAGGTTAGCTCGATTTTCGATGACTTCATTCATTACCTTACCGATACTGAACCGGGTTCATCCGGCTCTCCGGTATTTAATGATCAATGGGTCGTTGTAGCATTGCACCATTCTGGGGTGCCTGATCCTAATAAAAGGAATGCTTGGATTGGCAATGAAGGGATTCGTATCAGTTCTATTTCAAATTACTTTGCAACGAAGTTTAAGGAACTCACTGCAGGGGAAAAGAGATTTATCAAGGAAATATTCCCTAATCTAAATGTGGATACTGAACCGGAACCGGCTCCGACTCCTAAGCCACCAACTCCAAATCCTGAACCGCCGATTCCAGAGCCTGAGCCACCGACTCCAGAGCAAAGGGATGTAGGCTATAATAGTGCATTCCTTGGTGCAAAGTATAAAGTTGATCTTCCAAAACTCTCTGAAGAAATGCAGAAGGATGTATCCCGTATGGATAATGGAAGTTATGTTCTCGATTATACTCACTTTTCCATTGTAATGTGCCGTTCGCGTTGTCTGGCCTATTTCACGGCTGTGAATATAGATGGACAGCTAGCACAAAATATTAAGCGAAGTGCAGATAATTGGAACTTTGATCCGCGCATTCCTGAAAGTGCTCAGTACGGAAATGATTTATATGCCAAGAATGATTTGGACCGCGGGCACCTTGTGAAAAGATTGGATCCGGTCTGGGGTGATAAGGCTATACAGGCGAATGATGATACATTCTATTTCACAAACAGTTCGCCTCAACATAAGAACTTAAATCAAAAGATTTGGCTTGATTTAGAAACGTATATCATGAAAAATGCACAGAACTACAATTTGAAGGTTACTGTGTTTACGGGTCCGGTATTTCGAAGTGATGATATGATTTACCGCGGAAAATTCAAAATTCCTGCAGAGTTTTGGAAGGTTGTAGTCATGGTTAAGGACGATGGGAATATGTCCGCCACTGCATATCTCCAAACTCAGAAGAATATGATTGAAAATCTCGAGTTTGCTTATGGCGAATATAAAACCTATCAAGTTCCTGTTGCTCGCATAGAGGAAATCACGGGGCTCGATTTTGGGGAGCTTTCAAAATATGACCCGATTGCAAATATTGAAGCGGCTGGTTTGATGATTGAATCTCCAGAACATATTAGACTCTAAAAGAAAGGAGCTACTATGCAAATATTTCCTTCACTATATGGACAAAGAAAATTTATGAGAGGCTGTAAAGCCGGTGAACCACTTACTACAGGTTGGTTGCCGCCACTTCCCGATTTGCGAGATTATTCGAATGAACATCCTGTTGTTGCCGCTCTTTCCATGCGTCTTGGCATCAATGAAGCGGACAATTTGGAAAATGCAAACGAAATACCTAGTTCTATTGATCTTCGGGAATGGTGCTCGCCTGTAGAGGATCAGCTAACCCTTGGATCTTGCACAGCTAATGCCGTCGTGGGCATGGTAGAGTATTTCCAAAAAAGAGCGTATGGGATTCATATGGAAGGCTCCCGATTATTTGTGTATAAAGCGACGAGAAAGCTCATGCTTTCCGTTGGTGATTCCGGGGCTTGGCTTCGGTCGGCAATGGGAGCACTTGTATTGTTCGGCGTTCCAGATGAAAAATATTTACCGTATACCCTTGATGGGGAAACGGTAAATCCGGATTGGGATAGCGAACCCGATGCATTCCTTTACTCGTTAGCCAATCATTTTTCTGCTGTTAACTATTTCTGTCATGATCCGATTAGTAAGGACGTGCCAAAAGATGAGGTTTTAGCGAGTGTTAAGACCTATTTAGCTGCCGGTATTCCGGCGATGTTTGGTTTCTTCGGGTTTCCGTCCTTTGAAGCTGGCGATGAGCCTGGATCTATTCCATATCCTTGCCAAAATGAGCAAGCTCAATGGGGGCATGCGATTATGGCTGTAGGCTATGACGATGACAAAGTGATTGTTAATACGAGAGACAATCAGTCCACAAAAGGTGCCTTGTTGATACGAAATTCTTGGGGCACTAAATGGGGCCAAGAAGGCTACGGATGGATTCCTTATGATTATGTACTAAACGGACTGGCAAAAGACTTTTGGTCTCTCCTATCTATGGATTGGATTGATACTAAACAATTCGGATTGCCTGTTTAAATAAAAGTTTTTACATAAAATTAACTGGTACCAAGATAACCTTGGTACCGGTATTTTTTATAAATAATTATAGTTATTAGCTTAAGTTGTTCCTTTGGCAAGGGTGGAAAAGTAAATATCTTGAGTTTATATTTCATGAGGAATAAAATATAACTATAATTGATTTAATTCTTATAGTAATATAAGTGGGGTTTAATAATGCTGCATAGAGGAGGAATAATACTTGTAATATATTAGATTACTATATTTGTTGTAAGGGGAATTTCTAGTTGAGAAAAGGGAGATAATTAGAGATTTTATGCTTAATAAAAGAATAATAACAAAAGCTTGTTTTAGAGCAATAATAAATATAATAAGTGAAGGCACTACAGATGTTTCACTATTTAATAGAGCATTTGAAATTGATCTTTTAAAAGATCAGAATTTTAAAGATGAGGTTTGTAAGGCTGTACAGTTTTCTATAAATAAAAATAATTTTTCTGATTTGAAAATTCATAAATTAGGACATGTATTAGTGCCAAAGAAAAATTTATCTGACTATCGAAAATGTGCATTGATTGATGTTTATGATGAAATAGTTTTTTTGACATTGCTATTAACTATTTCTAATGAAATAGAAAAAATGAGAGTTAATAAAAGTAAAAAACGTGTTTTTTCTTATCGATTTGGAGATTTTGGTGAGAAAATATTTGATGGTAAATATAATTTAACATCATTCAGAGAAACTGTTTCTAATAAGTCAAAGTATAAGAAAAATAAAGTAGTTGTAGAATGCGATATATCTAATTTTTATGATAGAGTTAATATACATAGAATTGAATCTGTTTTAAATTCTAATCCTAATATAGATAAAGATATAATTAAACTTATTAATTCCTTACTACTATTTTGGGCTAATAGAGATTCATATGGATTACCAGTAGGATCAAATGCCTCAAGAATATTAGCTGAAGTTGCTTTAATAGAGGTTGATAATTATTTAATCTCAAAAGGTATTGATTTTTGTAGATTTGTAGATGATTATAGAATTTTTGCTAAAAATGCAGCTGAAGCTCATAATAGTCTAGCATTACTAACTCATCGTTTGAGTAAAGAAGGGCTTTTTTTGAATACTCAAAAAACTAAGATTAGGAATATTTCTGAGGTTTCAAAGGATCAAGAGTCTAATACAGAGAATAAGAAAGTACTTACAAGCTCAATTATAATAAGAGGTTATGCAGGGTTAGTACCTTTAAAATTTAGGCGATTATCTGACTCAGAAATTAATAATTTTAAAGAAAAGGATTTGTCTGAGTTGTTAATTGAAGCAAATCAAAGTGTAATTTTAGAAGAAAAGCAGGTTACTACTCTGATAAAAACAATTATTGCTCAAGAGCAATATGACTATTTAGTTCAAATACCTAAAATCTTAGAGAAATACCCTCAATTTATTCCCTACTTTATAGATACAATTTTAAAGTATCCTGATATTCCAGCCACAAATATTGCTCAGATTCAAGAAGATTTTAAGAGCTGGCTGCTAAATAATGATATTCCAGAATATATTCAGGTTTCTTTGGTTAAGTTGTATGCTGAGTCATCTGTGCCCAATAAAGAGATTTTGTTAAATTCTTTTAGACGATTACGACGGAATTCAGGCGATTATATTGGCCGTGCTTTATTAGAAGCAATGAATGATAAATTGGGAAGAGGAGAAATTCTTGAAATTAGAGAGTATTATAATAGGGCGGATTTATGGGAAAAGCGTCAAATATTGAAGCTGATTAATTATGGTATCCCAAACGCTGAAAAAGAAGCTTTTTTCAGAGATATTCGAATTCATGAACAAGATTTATTTATAAAGAATATAATATTAAATAAAAAAATCATATAGAGGTTAAGTCGTTTGATATATTGAGTAGTACTTATGTAAACTTTAAGAAACCATTTAAAAATAATGTAAGGGTTATGTAGTAAATAAAAATGAAGTTATAATATAAAAATAGCAACGTTAAATTATTTAACGCTGCTATTTTTGTGTTTTAAATAATTTCCTTAACCTGTGCAATTCCTTTATCAGTAAGCACGTAGTGTCCATTTGTCACATATAATAGGCCTTGTTTTTTTAGCTGTGAAGCAGCTTGATGAGTATAATCAGGTCTCCAGTTCAAATGCTCGTGAATGGTGCCAATGCCGTTTTCAACGTGCGCGATAGGTGTATCCATATGTGTATAAATATGGCATAGCATCATCGTTTCCCGATAATGGCGACGCAAATGACGTTGACGGCGGTATGTGGCGATATAGCCAGTCTTCGGTGTTGCGATAACAGCGATAATCAGTGCGATACCGATGGTGGTAGCAATGGAACCCGCGATGGATACGTCCATGGTGAAAGCTACTTCCGTACCGATAACGGCACAGATAATACCGATGATGATACTACTAGTAAGCATGGCTTTCACAGAGTCCGTCCATAAATAAGCGATGGCTGCAGGTCCTATCATGAGACCGATGACGAGAATGGCACCTACTGCTTGGAACGAGGCCACAACGGTGAGGGATACCATGGTCATGAGTACATAGTGGATGAGGGCTGGCATAAAGCCGAAGAGCCCCGCTAGTAGCGGATCAAAGGTGGAGAGTTGCAATTCCTTGTAGAATAGCATGACTAAAATTAAATTGATGAGCGCCACGCCTAGGGAAACCCATAACGATACAGGTCCTAAATCGTTGCTATTCACAATCCATCGATCAAAGGGGGCAAAGGCTATCTCGCCGAGTAATGCGGTATCTACATCGAGATGAGCATTACCGCTGTATAAGCTGACCAAGATGATGGCGATGGAGAATAGAAGTGGGAAGATGATACCGATAGATGCATCTTCGTTGACGAGGCCAGTATTGTGTATCATTTCCGTAAGCCATACGGTGCCTACACCAACTAAGGTAGCCCCGACGAGTAGAAATGGAGAGTTTAAATCTTCCGTCATAAAGAAAGCGAGCACGATGCCGAGGAATACGGTGTGCGTAATGGCATCGGCCATCATGGACATGCGACGCAATACGAGGAAGACCCCAGGGATGGCACATGCGATGGACACCGCAATGGCAATGAGCAATATCTCTGTATGAACTGTCATGGGGCACCTCCTATGCGAGGTTGTGCGTCCTCTGCTACGTAAATACTTTGCTGTGCCTTGAATTTGGGAGCTCTTGTGGTTTCTAACAATAATGCGTGCTTTGACCGTCTATTTTTGCGGAACTGCCAGAGCATACCTCTGTTAGGAGCAAAGATGAGACTCAATAATACGAGAATCGATAAAATGACGATGATAGCTGGACCTGTCGGTAATTTGGGGACCGCTGTACTCCAGATAGTACCGCCGATGGCAGATATCATGCCGAAAAGACCTGCTAATATACACATGGTGCCCAGTTTATTCGTCCACTGTCTTGCCCCAACGGCGGGTGCAATGAGGAGGGAACTAATCAAGATAGCCCCTACCGATTGAATGCCGATGATGATGGTCATGATCAATAGTGAACGATATAAAATAAGGGTGAAAGTGACGGGAATTTGTAGTGTTTTGGCGTATTCCACATCGAAGGAGATGAGCTTTAACTCCTTCCAGAATAATGCGGTTAACACGATGATAATGAGCGCCGCTGCAGATGTGATGTATACGTCGCGCGCCAATATGGTGGCGGCCTGTCCAAATATAAATTTTGAAAGCCCCGCCTGACCAGCATTGTTTAAGCTTTGTACATAGGTGAGCAATACCATACCGAGCCCAAAAAAGGCGGAGAGTATGGTGGCTAAAGCGCCATCAAATTTAATCTTGCTATTTTCTACGGTAATGGTAATGAGCCAAGCCGCAGTTATCGATGAAAGTGCGGCACCGACGATGAGAACCTCAATATCTTTAATGCCTGTCAGCAAGAAGGCAATGACCACACCGGGCAGTGCCGCATGTGATAGACCGTCACCGATGAGGCTTTCCTTGCGAAGTACCGCAAAGGTGCCAGCGATACCACTAGCGAGGCCTAATAACGCCGTGCCGAGTAGTACCATCTGCGTCGTATAGGATTGGAATATGGTCATACAATCCTCCCTTTGCCGTAGGTGCGCTCAATAGCTTCGTCCGTAAACGTATCTGCTACAGAACCATAGGCGACAGTTTGTTTGTTTACCATCGTTACCCAATCGAAATATTGGGGCACCGTATTTAAATCGTGGTGGACGACGATAACCGTTTTGCCTCGAGCTTTCATTTCTTGTAAAAGAGAAATAATAGCATGCTCTGTAGTTTTATCGACGCCCTTGAAGGGTTCGTCCATGAGGTAAATATCTGCCTCTTGGACGAGGGCTCTTGCGAGGAAGACGCGTTGTTGTTGTCCCCCTGAAAGTTGGCGAATTTGTCGATCCACATAGTCGCTCATGCCCATTTTTTCTATCATGGAAAGGGCGAGTTCCTTATCCTTTTTGCTAGGTCGCTTGAACCAACCTAGATGACCATAACGGCCCATGAGGACTACATCCAGTACGGTAGTGGGAAAGTCCCAGTCTACGCTGCCACTTTGAGGGACGTAGGCGATTTTCTTGTAATCGTTTTTGTCCATCGCTAAGTGGTGATCGATATAAAATTTTACACTTCCTGAGATAACTGTTAGTAGGCCGAGCATGGCCTTTAATAATGTGGATTTACCGGCACCATTAGGGCCGACAATGGCCGCTAAGGAACCGATGGGTACCTTCATATCTACGTCCCATAATACGGGTTTTGTCGTATATGCTACGGTCATATCTTCAACTTCAACGGCCCATTCCATGGAAACCTCCTTGTATTAATGAGTGCTACTAGCTGTGAATTGCTAGTAGCACATGTACTTACAATAACAAAGTAAATTTAAGTCTATTTAAGTTAGTATAAGTAAATTTACTTTATTGTATTTAATTAAGAAACTCTAATAAATGATTATTTAAGTGCCTTAGTAATCGTATCGATATTAGCTTTCACCATACCGATATATGTGCCACCTTCAGTGCCTTCAGAACCGAGGGAGTCGGAGTATAATTCACCACCAATGGAAACGTTCCAGCCTTTAGCTTTAGCTGCTTCTTGAACAGCCTCGATAGTTTTATGCGGTACAGAAGATTCTACGAAAATAGCTTTGATTTTGTGGTCAACAATGAATTGAACTAGATTATTCACATCTTGTGTACCTGCTTCTGTGGCAGTACTTACACCTTGTAAACCTTTTACTTCAAAGCCGTACGCGCGAGCGAAGTATTGGAACGCATCGTGAGCTGTTACGAGTACGCGAGATTCTTTCGGAATCGATTCTGCTTGAGCTTTAACGTACGCATCAGTTTCATCTAATTTAGTAAGATATGCGTCATAGCGTTTTTTGTAATCTTCTTTATGAGCCGGATCGGCTTTAGCAAGACCTTCGTATACTGCTTTTGCTGCCAGTTTCCAGTTAGCCACGTCAAACCAAATATGAGGGTCTTTTGTTTTTACCCCATCTTCTTCGTCAAAGTCGAGCAATGTAGCTGGATCAATGGCATCAGATACGCGGATGGTCGCTTTATTTTGCTTTGTTAGGTTATCGAAAATGGAGCCCATTTTACCTTCCAAGTGAATGCCGTTATATACTACAACATCCGCTTTAGACATAGCTGTTACATCGCCTGCACTCGCTTGATATAGGTGAGGATCTACACCAGGTCCCATGAGACCTTGTACGGTTACATGGGCACCGCCGATTTCTTTTACTAAATCCGTTAACATCGTTGTAGTAGCTACGACATTAAGTTTTTTTTGACTATCTTGGGCTGTGTCTTTTCCGCAGCCTGCAAGGGCAAATACTATAAGTGCTAATGATACGACGACTAATAAAATTCGATTAAATTTCATAATAAGCCTCCTTTTTTATAGATACTAAATTTAAAAACATTAATGACTTTGTTTGAGGGAAATATTTTGTTCTAATAATGAAATAATTTGAAGAAGGAAAATATCTCTCTGAATTTAAACGGAAAAATAGCCGCTACTAACGTAGCGGCTAGTGGCAGTTATACGGTCTTCTGCTAAGGTCAAAATAATCTAGGGAATAAGTGCTTGTAGATGGCTAGGCCCAACGAGGGCAACGATACCAAGTACCATCATGACCTTCATTTGAATACGCTTTCTACGTCTCATGATGAACCTCCTTTGTGTAGTTTTTTGTCATATCAACTAGATATGTGAGTTCGAACAGTTATCTTGAATCCAATATATCATAAATGAGAAATTTTATCAATAAGAATTTATTCTTTTAATATTCATCTTTATTTAGTATGATATTATGCATAGATAAAAGGTTAATAAGGAGGCTTCTTATGAATAAATTATTCCGATACGCTGCTGCAGCTATACTTGTTGCATCTTTCGGTATGTTAGGTGATTATACAGCTGATGCGGCGAAGTTTTTAGAATCTCCAAGAGAGGTTACTATTGTAAAACCAGAGTTGCCTGAGATTCCTCAAACCGCTACGGTAGCGCCTGATATGCGCGTACGCTTCTTGATTGATAAAAAAGGTAATGTTAAAAATGTTTTCGTAGAGCGCTCTTCTGGATATGCTCCTGTTGATGAAGCAGTAAAAAAAGCAATTTTGCAGTGGAAGTTTACCCCTGCTATTGGCACAGATCAAAAGGCACACGAATCCATTATTGGGATGACAATTACTCTGCCTAAGCAAGCTGTGAAAGCTAAATAAGGAGAAAATGATGAATAAAGTGTTGCGTTGTATTATCTTAAGCTCATTGTTTGTAATGAGTATGGTAGCTTCTGTGTTGGCAGCTCCATATGATCCACCAGTAGCTATAGCTACACCACCTATTGACCGAGCTCTGCTTGCCGCCTATGGTGAAGCAGCTCATGGTGCGGATATACGTTTTACCATCAGGGAAGATGGTTCTGTAGGGGACGTTGAAGTTGTCTCATCTAGTGGCTCTAGTGCTCTTGATGCAGCCATTGTTGATACTATTTCTAAATGGAGATTTAGTCCTGCCACAGATTCCAATGGTAGACCTGTAGCATCTTCTAAAACTGAATATATTGATTTTAAAAACTAATTAAAGACACTTATAGAGAACTGCACCCTAAAACTTGGACACAACTTTTGAGGTGCAGTTTTTGTATGCCAAAATATTCTAAAAAATAAAGTAAAGTTATTTATTTTCATAATATTTGATTCGTAAATTTTAAAAATAAATCAAAATTGTATCTGTAGCAACTGAAAATTACTTTCAAAATGATATAATAAAAATATAATTATAGATTAGCCAGTGGAGGTATAAGCATATGAATCCATTAAAACAAAAGCTAGATATTAACAATGAACGGTACAGAATTATTGTGTCCATTAAAGAAGATTATTTAGATGGTAAATTGTCCTTAGAAGAGGGCAATCGCATTTTAAAAGAGAAACTAGGTACTTGTACGCCTGATGAGTTTGCCTACGCAGAGCAAAGCTTGAAAGGTGTTTACAAAGACGAAGAAATCCTAGAGAAAATGGATGATCTTTTAGATTTATTTGACGGCGTTTTAGTACGTGCCGAAAATGAATACCCTGAAAACCATCCGTTGTGGGCATACTTGGAAGAAATCAACGCTGTTGAAAAGGTAGCCCTAGAAGCAGACGAATTGTTAAAACAAGAGAAGTTTATCAAAAATCCGTGGCTCGGCGTTTTTGATTCCTTAGCAGAGTGGAGAACTCATCTATCTCGTAAGCAAAATCAACTATATCCAATGCTTGAGGACCACGGTTTTGACCGCCCAACGCGCATTATGTGGACCTTTGATGATGCTGTGCGCGATGCTATCTCTGCATCCTATGCATTGCTTCGGGAAGATAAGTATGAAGAATTCCTAGCGTCTGTGCCAGAAACTCTGGCGAAATTACGGGATTTGAATTCTAAAGAACTAGAAGTCTTATTGCCAACGTCTTATAAATTGTTGAGTGACGAAGAGTTTGTTCGGATGAGTAAAAATGACCATGAAATTGGTTATGCCATCATTAATGCGCCAGGTTTATATGTAGTGCCAGGTATCAATGATTCTGCGGCGCAATTGAATGGCAATAATTCAGCTCAAGGTGGTGCTGTATCTAACGAGTTCTTAAATGATTTAGCCGGCTTGCTATCTAAATATGTAGGCCCTGTTGGTGGTGCGCCCGTTGGTAAGGACGCAGTTCTCGATGTAGCCACAGGTAAATTGACATTAGAGCAAATTAATTTGTTGTTCCGTCATTTACCGGTAGATTTATCCTATGTAGATGAAAATGAACTAGTTAAGTTCTACAGCGATACGGCACATCGTATTTTCCCTCGCAGTGCGAACGTTATCGGCCGTGAGGTGAAGAATTGTCACCCAGCAAAATCTGTTCATATAGTAGAAGAAATCGTAGAGAAGTTCCGTTCTGGCGAACAAAGCCAAGCGGAATTCTGGATCAATAAACCAGGTTTGTTCATCTATGTTATCTACACAGCAGTGCGCGATGAAAATGGTAAATTCCGCGGCGTATTGGAAATGATGCAAGACTGTACTCATATCCGTGAACTTGAAGGTTCCCGTACCTTGTTGACTTGGGATAAAACTGATTTTGTAGGCGATGGTGGTAAAGAAAAATCCTTGGCTCAAGAGGCAGCAGAAGAGGTAGAAGAAGAACCATTAACAACTGATGCAAATGGTCGATTCCATATCGATGCAAAAACAACATTGTCTAATCTAATTAAACAATGTCCGGATATTGTAGATCATTTGATTTCTTTAAATCCTAAGTTTGAGAAATTAAAAACACCTATGGTAAAAGTAATGGCTAAGGTGGCAACCATCAAGATGATTGCAGAGCGCGGTGAGTTTGAGGTAAATGATCTAATTAGCAAAATCGATGCATTTATCAATAAAGATAAGAAATAATTGCACTTTTAAACGTGAAAAGAGGCGAGTCCTAAGAGCTCGCCTCTTTTTGTTGATATTTAAATGTTTGCTTTGTAAATGTGACTAGTTACTTTATCACTATGTCTAGTTTTTAAGGTGTTCTATTGTATACTGATAGTTTCATGCAGCTAGGTATTAATTTATTGCATTACAAATATGTTGCACTAATTTGAAATAAACATACATTAATTTTCTATAAATCATCTGTTTTATGTATACAAATTTGATTGAAAAGGGTAAAATAGAAAATAATGAAAGTATTTGCCTAAGCAGTGTTTTCATATATAAAATTACTTTTACAAGAGAAATTACTAATATATTTAAAGGTGAGGATCTAGATACTATGTCGACAAGACGCGTTTGGAAGCAAAGTGAAATCAAAACAAACCCATTATTTTCTATGATGCGCAGTACAGTTGAAACTGCATTCTATGGGAACAATGTAACTCCTGTAACATCTGTGGCACAAGCGTATCAATTAGCCTCTGAAGAGCCAGGTGTTATCGTCCTTGATATGCCAGTATTTAAACCATTAGAGCAAGGTTTGCCAGCTGATGCAAAGGTTCTTGTTACAAACGATGGTAAAACTACAGGTCGCTATGCTAAAGCTCGCCGCATTATTGGCGATGAAGGCATAGATGAAGTTGAACTAGCTAATATTGCACGTGATGCAGTATATGATAGCCGCAATAAAGAGTGGATTTCTGCGGAAGCTATCGTTGGTCTTGATAAAAAATTCACAGCTCGTGCTCATTTGATGATTCCAAAAGATCACGCATCTATTTTGTATTCTTGGCTTATGAACTTTAAGTTCTTTGATGCGGCTGTAAAAGAATTCTATAACGATAGTGTAGAGATTCCAGAAGGCGATATCTATATTTACTCTGATCCTGATTATGTTGTGCCAGGTCATCCAGGTGGTCTTGCTATTTTTGACCCTGCTCATAACTGTGCCATGATTCTTGGTATGCGTTACTTCGGTGAGCATAAAAAAGGTACGCTTACACTTGCGTGGTCCTTGGCAAACCGCTTTGATTATGTTGCATGCCACGGCGGTATGAAACGTTACAACCTTGAAGGTGGTAAAACATATACTATCGGTGTATTCGGTTTGTCCGGTTCCGGTAAATCCACATTGACTCATGAAAAACATGGTGGTCGATATGATATTTCTATCTTGCATGACGATGCGTATGTTATCAATACAAAGGATTTGAGTTCTATTGCGCTTGAACCTACATATTTTGATAAAATGCAAGACTACCCTGTGGAACATCCTGCTAATGAATTCTTGTTAACACTACAAAACGTAGGCGTAACAATGGATGAGGATGGTCGCAAGGTTGTATTGGCCGAAGACGTGCGTAATAGCAATGGTCGTGCTATCAAATCTCAATTCTGGACAGATAATCGCGTAAACTACGTTGGTGAACCTGTTAATGCCATAGTATGGCTTATGAAAGATAAAACTTTGCCACCTATTCTTAAAATTGATGATCCAGTATTGGCATCTACTATGGGGGCAACACTTGCAACTCGCCGCTCTACGGCAGAAAAACTCGATGCTCATGTCGATCCAAATGCACTTGTTATCGAACCTTACGCAAATCCATTCCGTACATATCCATTGGTTCGTGACTATGAAAGCTATAAAAAACTGTTCTGCGAATGTGGCGTTGAATG
>NZ_CALLVP010000116.1 GCF_938010505.1 uncultured Veillonella sp.
AATTAGATAAGGATATAATACTTTCACCAAAATATCTAAATTTTTAAATATCCTACCTATATTATACAACAAAAGCAGTTAAAATCTAAGTTTTTCTGTATTCCAAAGAGTTATAGAAAATATATCTAGATTTGAACTACAAAGTCATATTTTTATTAGGATGTAAAAAATATTATACCATTTTCCAATGAAAAATAACGTATCCTTTGTAATATAAAACTGTAATAAAATATATAGATTAAACTAGTAAATTTTACTCCACATGTAACATATAAAAAGACGCAACACCTAATAGGTATTGCGCCTTTTTCGTATCAATAAAGTTAATCTGAGGAGATGCTTTGTGAAATACACTATGTTATTAACGAATCAGTCGATTAGAATGCTGGGATGATAGCCCCTTTGTAATGTTCTTCAATGAACTTCTTAACTTCTGGAGATTGTAATGCTTTAGCTAATTTTTGGATAGCTGGTTTATTTTCATCACCAGGGTTTACGGAAAGAAGATTTGCATATGGAGAATCTGCTTTTTCTACGAATAAACCATCTTTTGTAGGATTAAGACCTGCCGGCAATGCATAGTTAGCATTGATTACAGCTGCGTCTAAGTCTTGAATGGAACGAGGGATTTGAGCTGCCTCTAACTCTGTAATTTGGATGTTTTTAGGGTTGCTAGTTACATCAAATGGTGTGTTAGTCAAACCAGTTGGGTCTTTCAATGTTACAAGACCTGCACTTTGTAACAATAGAAGTGCACGGGCACTGTTTGTTGGATCAGATGGAATCGCAACTTTTGCGCCATTTGGCAAGTCTTTTAAATCTTTAATTTTTTGAGAGTAAATAGCCAATGGTTCGATGTGAACTGGTGCAAAGCTTACGAAGTTTGTACCATGATCTTTATTGTAGTTATTTTGGTAAGGTACATTTGCAAAGAAGTTTGCATCTACTTCTTTACTGGACAATGCCATATTTGGTTGGATGTAGTCCGTAAATTCAATGATTTGAAGATCTACACCTTCCTTAGCCAATAAAGGCTTAATTTGATTTAAGATTTCAGCATGAGGTACAGGGTTCGCTGCTACCTTTAACACCTCTGCTTTAGAACTACCAGCACTGCTGGAACTTGCGTTATTTGTGGAAGAGCCACAACCACTAATCAATAAGGACGCGCCTAATACGGCTGTCGCTGCTAATGCTAACCATTTTTTCATGTAATCCTCCTATCTACGATGAACACCTGCATCTATTGACGAGGACTCACGCGTATACAACACACGTAGATATTGTAATAAATTTATATTTTCTTATTCATGTATCTACATTTAATTATTTAATAAATTCGATGTTGTAAGTATAGCAATTTAAATCCTACTTGCATAATAGATTTTATATATTAATCTTTATAACTAAAATCTATAGCAAGGATAAAATAATAACGTTTAACTATACCAAGCAAATAAAAACGGTACTAAGATGATTTCCCGTACTACTAGGTAATATACCTAATAGCTAAAATCAAACTTAGTACCGTTATAAATGTCGCTCTATATAATAAACAATCTAATCAAAATCAAAAAGATCAAATTATAAAGTTGACGTTGTTTGCTCAATAGAAATAGTTACAGGTGCTGATAACTTAGCCTCCAACCAAGCTTTTATTCGTTTCGAGTCTACATCAGATACACTAGACGTGGTACGGATAATCACTATATAACGACTCGCTTTAGCCTGTTCAAGATTATCTATCAAAGGCATGCCTTCCACTTTGCTTACAAACGGGAATAACGCCTTTGCTTCAGCTTCTGTCGTTTTCATAGTGTTTATAGTTTCACTTACTAGTTGATAAGTCGGCTGGTACAGATTACTCAAGTTTTTATATTTTTCAAGATTTTCCGAATATTTATTCAAGTTCGTCTTATCCATAGTAGATTTATTCTCATCTACGCTATTAACAAATCGCAATGTATAAGGCTGCAAATACTCATCTTTCTGTAACTTATCATCCAACTGGGATTGCTCCTCCGAAGTCACAGGAGCGCCTATAACTACTATGTCTACTAGCTTATTTACTCGATCCAATGAATAATTAATCACTTGTCGACGTCCATCTTGATTAATATCGTTTTTAATAAACTGCTCTATATGATTTGACTCAGAATACTTAACGATCATATCATAGCCTCCATAAATACTTGGTATAGCCATAATAAGACCGATCACAAGAAATATTAGCTGATTACGACGAATAAGCTCTTCTGCTTGTTTATGGGATGGCAAACTATATACACCCTTTAAAACAATAAATGATGCAACGAAGATGAAAAATGCATTTATAAAGAATAGATAGCCAGCCCCAAAGAAATAGTTCCAATTTCCATTAGCAAGTCCATATCCTGCCGTACATAGTGGTGGCATAAGTGCAGTCGCAATCGCAACCCCTGGTATAACATTATCTAAAGTCTTACGCGTTTGCCCAATAATCCCGGCTAGCCCACCAAATATAGCAATAAATACATCAAAAATATTCGGTTCTGTGCGCGCTAACAGTTCAGATGTAGCCGTCTGAACGGGGGAAATATAAAAATACAAAGTAGATGCTAAAACAGCAATCGTAATCTGTAAGGACAATCTTAAAATAGCACTTTTTGCAACTGTAAAATTAAGCGTAGCGAAGCCAAAACCAGTTGCTAAAATAGGTCCCATCAACGGCGATATAAGCATAGCACCAATAATAACTGCCGTACTATTCATATTCAACCCAATAGAGGCAATAAACATGGAGAGAATCAGGATAACTAAAGCAGGTCCCTTAATCTTAGCCCCACCTATCAGTCTTTTAGCGATAGTTGCATCATCAGCTCGCTCAAAATGTATATCAAAGTATTTATTTATTTCCATTCGTCCTCCTTATAATTTCATCAAATCAGCAAAGGTGCCTACATGTACAAACATATGCTGTGTCGTTTTGAGCATTTGTACCATCAAGATGGCTCCTGTGCCTTCCCCCATCGACATTTGGGCTTGAATAGGAACCATGTCTTGTGTAATACCTACCTCAGCTAAAGCTAGCTCTGTTCCTTTTTCACGAGAGTTATGAGATGGCAATGCATAATCCTTAACACGAGCATTCATGTGTACTGCGCAAGCTGCTGCTACAGACGTAATAAAGCCGTCAATGACAAAAGGCTTTTTAAACTCTACACAAGCCAGCATAGCCCCAAGGATAGCAGCAATATCAAAGCCTCCTACATGAGCTACGATTTTACAAACTCGGTCAGGCTCATGTTCAGAAACTATATTGTTCTTATGATGCTCTAAAACAGACCGAACAAAATCAATTTTACGCTTCATCAGCTCTGGTTTATCTGGCCAAGAACCAGGTCCTACGGTTTCCGTCGGATCAGCTCCAATTAATGCAGACAACACACACGCAGAGGTTGTTGTATTCCCTAAACCCATTTCACCAAAGGAGAACAGATTGATTCCTTGTTCTACATAATGTTGAGCCCGTTCATATCCAGCTTGAAAGGCACGATTAAACTCATCCTCGGTCATCGCAGGATGGTTCAAAATATTCTTTGTCCCCTTTGCTACTTTGCGATTCACACCAATACCATCATCTGAGGCAATGCCTACATCGACGACCTCATAAGGAATATTATTGAAGTTGCAAAACTGTGTTGCAGCTGAACGACCAAGTAACATATTGCGAGACTGCTTTTGGGTCACCTCGTAGTTATAGCCTACATAGCCTTCCATGTTACAACCATTATCGGCAGAAAATATGATATGCTGTGGTCGGATTTCGCCATTAATCTCGCCCCATGCCGTGCAAATCTTACGGAAATACATTTCCCATAAACCAAGACCACCTGGGATGAGGCATTTCGCTTGAAGAAATTTATTTAATTGTTTCTCTATCGGTCTTACTGAGTTATCTTTCATTCTATTTTCTAGTCCGTACGTAATGTGCCGACTAGCCTTCTATTAATTCGATATTATTCTATATGAAAGTATATCATAAAATATATGGCTAGTAATGTACCTATTTTTAGGTTTTTGAAAGTCATGTGTAAAGGTTTTATATATCGTTACTTTGAATACATTAAAAGCTTGTATCGACAAAGGTAATTCTGCTTTTAATATAAAGTTATGTTCAAACAAAAAAGGTTATCCCTTACAGGATAACCTTTTATTTGAACTATATTTAGGATACATGATATATCTCTCGTAAATTTATTAAGTTACTTAATTTAAGCACCTTGGAATTG
This sequence comes from uncultured Veillonella sp., assembly GCF_938010505.1. Classification (GTDB taxonomy): domain Bacteria; phylum Bacillota; class Negativicutes; order Veillonellales; family Veillonellaceae; genus Veillonella. The sequence continues at coordinate 4,272 of NZ_CALLVP010000116.1, forward strand.
AGGCATATCATCCCCGCTAGAGTCGTCCAATTTATCTTGAAGGTCATGGTCAACCATAGCGCATACAGATGCATCAGACCATACGTTTTCAGCGGTTTCAATCATGTCGATAATCGTATAGATTGGCAAGATGATACCGAGCAAGCCGATTGGTGCTCCGATGGAGCTCATCAAGGACAAGGTCAAGAAATAGCAGCCCATTGGAACGCCTGCATTACCAATAGCAGCGAGAACGGCAATAAACAACCAGGCTAGCATTGTGCCAATCGTTAATTCCATGCCAGCATTTTGCATTACGAATAAGGATGTAACAAGAATGAAAGCAGCACAGCCATTCATGTTAATTGTTGTACAAATTGGCAATACAAAACGAGCTACTGCAGGATGCGCTTTCAAATTATCCTCAGCAGATGCCAATGTAACAGGCAAAGTTGCTGCAGAAGATTTTGTGAACAACGCAACAGCTACGGCTGGAGACATTTTACGGAATACGTCTAGAGGGTTTAAACCACGGAATAACAAGAACAATGGAATTACGATAAAAAATTGGATTAAGTTACCGCCGATAACAACAGCCGTATATTTACCTAAGGCACCAACAATGACACCTGCTTCGATCTGTGCAGATAATTGACCTGCAAAGGCGAGGATACCGATTGGCAATACATAAAGTAATGCTTTAATCAATGTAAATAGTAATTCTTGTAAACCGAATAAGACTTTCAACACCGCTTCGCGATTTTCAGTGCGTGGCATGAACGCAAAGGCTAAACCAACGGAAGCAGAAATAAACATTACAGACAATACATTGGCTTGTAAGTATGGTTGCAAGATATTGTTTGGAATAACAGATAAGAAATGATCGTAATACGTAATATTGCCAAGTTTTTCAGGCACTTGAGCCGCACCGGCACCGATTACATCAAGTGGTAAATTACCTGGTGCAATCCACAGGAATAAGCCAAGTCCTACAGCTGCTGCACAAACTGTAGTAAGTAATGTATACACTACGGCATGACCAAAGATGCGACCTGTGTCCTTTTTAGCACCTAGCATAGATAATGTAGTAATAACCGCTAAAGACACTGTTGGAATCGCAATGAATTGGAACAAGCGAGTAAAGACTGCTGCAATAAAATTAAAGAGCTCATTTAGCGCTGGAATGTGTTGCCATCCTAAGATAGCGCCTATGATGAGAGCCCCCATCCATAAAATGAACTGACGCAATTTTCCTTGTCCACGACTTTTCAAGGTAATCTCTTGCGCTAGGGCATCCACATTTTTATTTTTTTGATCTGCCATAATAACACCTCTCTACAAACTAAACTATATGAGACTATAAAAAGAAACCCCAGCCCTAAGGGCTGGGATAATAGTTAAATCCTAGTCTCTTGTTAAAACATATTATAAAGATATGTTTTAACACTGTCAAACCAAAATAATTTAATATATAGATTAATATATTCAATTAATGCGTCACTATAAAATCATAGAAGACAACACGAGTACGATCAGGGCTAAACAAAAAATAAATCACATACGGATCAATTCCACTCTCTCTGTGTAGAACATAAACCGTATAGCCATAGGTAGGAACTCGTTCAAGTTGATAATATCCACCTGCTAGTTGACGACCATATAGAAGCCACACAAATAAGTTCCACTTTGTATAATCCTCAATTAAAAGGTCATAAGTGCTTTGTATATCCCCTTTTGGAAAAATAGAGTCTGCCACAGACTTATATGTGCCCTCCTTAAATAACTCCGGTGTAATAACTACGCCAGGTGCTGAGGATTCGGCAACAGTTTTCTCAAATTCTTTTACAACTTCTGGGTTACCTTCAAAAACAATAGTGGTTGTGAAATCATAAAAACTTTCTATTGTTCCCCTTGAAGATATAGGATGCAATCCTTTCGGCACTATATCAGGGTCTCTAAAATGATCTGGCAATACTGTTGCATTTACTGGCCATCTTTGTTTCCATCTTGATACATCATTAACTTCACTCCCAAAAAGAATCTCATATATAAACATAGACATTAATAATAAAGGTACTGCTACAACCAATGTGCACCAAGCATATAAAATGTGTTTCTTCGGTAATGTTAAATGATAAAAGTAGTAATAAAACTGTATTCTTATTGATAGTACTAAGATTACACCTACAATTACAAACCATAGTCCTGGCAATTGAACATATGCATTTTCCCAAAGGAAAAAGGCAAAGAATACGATTGATAGAATAATATGTTTACCACAAGGAGGGCCTATTAGCATTTGTAAAAGTTTAATAAATCGATTCACAATATATAATCCTTACTTAGACTGATAAAACACAGCCCGTGTACCATCATTACTAATCAAAAGTTCCACAAAATGAGGCCTTTTAGTATTCCCATCATCTACAAACACATATAATCTATGATTTCGAGTAGAATTATATGTATCCTTTACTACTGTTTTTGTTTCTTTTCGAGGTGCAAAGCGCAACCACTCTATAAAATTCCGTTGTGGCAAATTTAAAGATTCTTCTTCTATACTTTCTATAATGTTATAGCTATTTGGGTGAGATATAAAGCGCTTTTTCTCCCCAGTGTCTAAATCACGCAATACACCATCCGCATCAATTTGCGCTGTATAAGCTGCATTTTGCTTAGCTATCGCTTCATATTGTGCAATTACTTTTGGGTCCCCCTCCAATACCGTATATCTCTCTGGATATGCATTAGCCCAAGCTAAACTACTACGAAAAGCAGACGCATTATAAATACCTTCTGGAAGTTTTTCTGGCCGTTTTAACCCCTCCGGCAATTCTTCACTATTGGGCCATCCTTGATTCCAATCCTTTGTGCTATACTCGAAAGAATCAAATTGATCAAGGCTTGTTTGCAAATCGTACTTAAACCAATCGCCTATTAGCCAAGAAAAACTGAGAGTAAACGCTATATTCAAGCACCAGGCCAATTGAGTATGCCTTTTTTCAGATATAGACTGTTTCTTAAAACGAATATATTGTAATAATAAACTCAATAGTATGGTTACACCAAACACAATGTATGTAATAGGTGCTAAGTTAAAAAGTGTCACTACAATAACACACAGCACACATAACATAACTGTTAATAGGCCATAAAATCCTTGAAACAAAACTCTCTCCTTTTATGACAACACTTAAAACATCTTTTTATACAACACTTCTATATCTTCACGGCTAATTTCAGCCATTGTATTAGCAATATTCCCTGTAGCTACGACGTATACGTTATCGACGAGCCAAGGGATGTCTTTTTTCGTAAAGCCTAGTTCTGTAAGGTTTGTGGTAAGGTCTAATTCATGAACGATTAAACGTAGTGCTTCACCCAGTTCGGAGCCATCTCCATGGTTGAATATACGAGCTAAGGCACCAAACTTATCAGGGTTTGCACTCCATGTATATTCCACTGCAACAGGTTCAATAACGGCAAGGCCTACACCGTGGGTAATATCCTTAAGCCCACTAGCAGGATGTTCCATGCCATGAGCAAGTGTTACACCGGCGGTATTAATAACCATACCTCCAATTGTGCTAGACAATGTAATGGACTCCCAAGCTTTTGTAAGTTGAGTTTCGTTGAGAACAGCTGATTTGCCTTCAGTCATTGCTTTCACATGTTTATATAGAGGCACAAGATATTGTGCTAACAAAGTTACAGCATAATGAGCTAATGCATCGGTAAAAGGTTGCGCTGTTTTAGATGTATAGGCCTCAATATTATGACATAGTGCATCAAAACCTACAGATGCCAATACATGAGGCGGCATTGTGCCCATCACTGCGGGATCTACAATAGATACCTTCGGCACGATGGCATTACATCGCAAGGATTTCTTGTCTCCCGTTTCAGGGTTCGTAAGCACCCCGAAACCATTGCCTTCAGAACCTGTACCACAGGTTGTGGGAATTACAATTAGAGGCAACGCCTTATCACTGGTTTTACGGTTAAAGATATAGTCGTTAATGTCACCATCGTTAACGGCCATAAATGCAATGCCTTTTGCACAGTCCATGATGGAACCTCCACCAATGGCAATGACCATATCACAGCGTTCAGATTTAGCCAAATTAGCGCCAGTTAAAGCGGTAGTAGTTAAAGGATTTGCATCCACTTGATCAAAGAGGACGTGGTCAATATGAGCACCCTCAAGTTTCGCCACCACACGGTCATATAGACCAGATTTTTTGGCACTCGTACGCCCCGTTACGATGAGCGCCTTTTTGCCATAGGGCTTAACAAAATCAGCAATACTGTCGACTTTATCCCACCCAAATTGGATATGTACTGGTAAAAAATAAGAGAACTCCATGTGAACGACCTCTTTTCTATAAATACTAGTTCTTAATGTTATTGTAATGTATATTCAGACGCCTGTAAAACCTCATAGGACTTTCACCAGAAAACATGTATACTACATATAAGAGGGGTCATTTATTTTATAGAGGGAGAGAATCTATGAAATCTGCAATTAAACATTTATGGTCTTCGCTGCGAGACCTAGCAACGCAGTCACCTATATTGCTAATATTAATCGCCGTATTTTCATGTACACCATTATATATTGAGCAAGATTGGTTTTCTGATATAGACCTTGGGTTGTACACTCTGTATTTCTTCATCGTCATACTGGAAACATATATAATGCGAGATCGAAAGTTCTCCATCATATATACTTTATTAAGTATTGGCATCAGCGTTGGTCTATATACGATTCACGAAACGTACCATCACATACGAGGCATCGAGTTAGCCACAGAAAACATATCATACCTATGGCTGTACTCTATGATTGCGCTGTACTTTACGTCACCTGGTGAACACTACATCGGCGAAATCATCAACCGCATAAAACGGATTGGTATCACCATTGTTACATCAACACTGTACAATGTAGTCATAGTCATGACCTTGTGGTTCTTTTTCATCATTTTGGACAAACCATTCACCTTTGACGATTTAATCTTTAAAATTCTGGCGTCTATTAACATTTTTATCTGTATGTCTATGCTATGTACTTATAAAGAGGATCCAGAAGGACCGCCAGAACCAAATGCATTCTTTAATATTGTTTTTGGTCTCATATTACCAAAGGCGTCCATCATTACAGGCATTCTTGCTAATATCTACTTGGTATTAATCCTCTTAGGCCTCCGTGAAGATTCACGCTTTCTTTACACATACTATCCATATGTAGCCATTTTCTATCTATTTTATTTGGCTAGTTTCAGGTCTAGTGAAAGTAGCCGAACGCAAAAGATTCTATGCTTCTTATTTATTACAATTACAATATTGTGCTTAATCCTGATTGGCAAGCGCGTAATAAATGAGCCTTTACTCTGGCTCAATACGATTTATGTGGCCGCATTTAATCTAATCTTCTTAGCACATAACGTATATTCCTTTGTAAAGCGTTTAACTCCGTCGGTCCATACAACGATTATGGCTCTCGCCCTAGGCGCAGTCCTTTTAATGCCATCCATTGGTTACACGTCCCATCGAGAGTTTACAAACTATACGAAAATTGATGGTCAATGGCACGTATACTTACCTATTGTAGAAACATTTGATCCTGATTTCACAGACTATGGCAGAACGATTATACAGCGAGATCCATCAAAACCAGGAGCAACTGAAATATATAAGGAAAGAAATATTCAGTTTATCAGCTTTACGGCCGTTGAAGAACCACATGTTATTTCGCTTGTAGGATATGATAAATTCATTTCTAACATCGAATTAGAAGTACGTGAACCAGCTGATAGTACAGCTGACATACCAACAGCGTCATATGAATCTATCAACTTTAGATTCATCAATGAAGGGCTTGATTTAGAGGTATCTCTACCAAATGGCGTGACCGAGGTTCATCATATATATGAAAAATTCCTCACTGTGCCAAAAACAGCTTCAGATTCAGTCATTATAGAAGGCACGGAATACAAACTCTTAATCCACTCCTACTATGCATATCAAGATAGCGCACGAAGAATTATTTTTAGCGTGTTATATAATTAATAACGTATTATATACTTAATTATGAAAGCAGTTTATATACTTAATTATGAAAGCAGTACCCTTAGGGGTACTGCTTTTATTTGTATATAAATAATTAATGATTTGATGATATATTATCCAGATTTACAATTACGTTAAAACAGTACTATCCATTTTCTATTCTAAAAAGAGATATATTATTCATAGTTTTCATATATCACCTCTCTATACAGTAATATAAAGCATCTTCAGCTATATCGACATTTTTTGTGAAACTATATTAAAAATTTTCCAAATGTCAATATTGAATATATAGAATTTTTTCGCTATAATCGTAACATAATGTATAAGCTAGATAAGAAAACTACCATATATAGTAGTTTTCTTATTTTTCTGATTAGACTCAACTTAAAGATAATTTATATATTTCATTCTAATCTTATATATGCTTATACAACTAAATTAACAGTTTTATGACTTTTAGCTCTCAAGGGGAACAGTAATGGAGATTATGATCAAGAAACGGGATGGCCATTTCGAGCCGTTGTCCGTTGAAAAAACGAAACGAATGATAGCCTTCGCATGTTTGGGGTTAGATTCTTGTGATCCACTAGAATTGGAAATGGATGCGAAATTACAATTCGTTGATGGCATGACTACTAAAGAAATTCAAAAAACTTTAGTCCAAACAGCTATCGAAAAAGTTATATCTAAAAAAGACGACGGCTTCGGCAACCAAGTTAATAAAATGAACCAAGATTGGCAGTTCGTAGCAGCCCGCCTATTCTTGTTCGATCTCTATAAAGAAGCCGCTATTACTCGTCGTTACAAAGCATTTGGCTACGGCAACTTTCCAAATCTTGTAAACATGCTTGTAGAAGAGAAAAAATACGCTGACTTCTTCGTTACAGAATACACCGCTGACGAATTGCAAGAATTAGGCGATTACATCAAACCTAAGCGCGACTATCTCTTCAACTATGAAGGTCTCAAATTATTGGCTGACCGTTACTTGGTAAAAGGCTTCAACAAAGAAATCTTTGAATTACCTCAAGAACGTTTTATGGCTATCGCAATGCACTTGGCTCTTGTAGAAGGGGAAAACAAAGTAGAATACGCTAAGAAATTCTACGATTTGATGAGCCAATTAAAAATGACAACAGCTACACCTACTTTGGCAAATGCGGGTACACCATTCCACCAATTGTCCTCTTGCTTTATCTCTGGTGTAGACGACAATTTATGGTCTATCTACGACGTAAATAGCAAGTTCTCGCGCGTATCTAAACACGGTGGTGCTCTTGGTATCTACCTTGGTAAAGTTCGTGCATTGAACTCCGATATCCGCGGTTTCAAAAACTCCTCTGGCGGCGTTATTCCTTGGATCCGCTTGTACAATGATACAGCTGTTGCAGTAGACCAATTGGGTAAACGTAAAGGCGGTGCTACAGTAACGCTTGATATTTGGCACAAAGACTTCTACGAATTCGTAGAGCTTCGTACAAACAACGGTGATGACCGCCGCAAAGCGCACGATATCTTCCCTGCTATTTCGGTTCCGAACATCTTCATGGAACGTATGTTAGCTCGTGAAAACTTCACCCTCTTCGACCCTCATGAAATATTAGCTGTAAAAGGCTACTCTTTAGAGGACTACTTCGATACAGAGGACGAAAAAGAGTTCACAAAACGCTATATCGAATGTGAACAAGATCCTAATTTACACGGCATCGAAGTGCCAGCGTTGGACATGATGAAAAAAATCATGCGCTCCGCTGTTGAAACTGGTACGCCATTTATCTTCTTCCGCGACACTGTAAACGCTGCAAATCCTAACAAACATGCAGGTATGATCTACGCATCCAACTTGTGCCACGAAATTGCACAAAATGTTGGCTTCACTAATCTTGCTGAAGAAATCATCAACGAAGACGGTACAATTACTACTAAAACAAATACAGGCGACATGGTTACATGTAACTTGAACTCCATTAGCCTTGGTCGCATTACAGATGAAGAATTAGAAGAAAACATTGCCCTTCAAATTCGTATGTTAGACAATGTTATTTCCATCAACCAAGCGCCAGTGCCAGAGTCTCGCATGACTTCTGATAAATACCGTGCTATCGGTCTTGGTACGTCTGGTTATCACCACTATCTCGTAAACCATGATATCCAATGGGAGTCCGATGAGCACATCGAAGTAGCGGACAAATTATTTGAAAACATCGCATTCTATGCGATTAAAGCGTCTATGGAGCTTGCTAAAGAAAAAGGCGCGTACCCAGCATTCAAAGGTTCCGAATGGGAAACTGGTGAATATTTCACTCGTCGTGGTTACACATCTGATCGTTGGAAACAATTGGCTGCGGACGTTGCAAAATACGGTATCCGCAACGGTTACTTGATGGCCGTAGCTCCTACAGGTTCTACATCCAACATCGCTAATACAACAGCTGGTATCGACCCTATCTTCAAAAAATTCTTCATCGAAGAAAAGAAAGGTTCTTTCACACCAAAAACGGCACCAGATTTGAACGACAAAACATTCTGGCTCTACAAAGAGGCACATACAATCGACCAACAATGGTCCATCAAAGCTTGTGGTGTGCGTCAACGTCATATTGACCAAGCACAATCTTTCAACTTATACATCACGCCTCAAATGAAAGCGAAAGAAATTCTTGACCTTTACGTAGAAGCCTACAAACAAGGGATCAAAACAATCTACTATATCCGTAATCAATCCCTTGAAATGGATGAATGCACAAGCTGTTCCTCCTAATATAGGATAGATACACGCTACATTCTATAATACAATTTAAGCTATGGTAAAAGTTAACGATATCATTGCCATAGTTTACAAAAAATATGCTCTATAACTAGAGAGCACTAAACTCGGGAAAGATACTTTCACGAACAATGTAAATCTGATGACGACCTATAGAAGTATAGGTCGCATCATAGCATAAAGGAGTCCTACTATGGATAAAAAACTGATTTTTAATGAAAAAGGTGACCGTGGCACTCAATCTATGATTGGCGGTAATACTACCAACCTTCGCGAGTGGAATCGTATCAAGTACGACTGGGCAAACCAAATGTACCGTACGATGCTCAACAACTTCTGGATTCCGGAAGAAATTTCCTTGAACGAAGACGTTAAACAATTCCCATATTTAACAGATTATGAACGTCGTGCCTTTGATAAAATTATTGCGTTCTTGAACTTCCTTGATTCTATTCAATCCGAAAACTTACCTAACTTGAGCCGCTATATTACAGCTTCTGAAGTCGCATCCCTTTTGAATATTCAAACATTCCAAGAGGAAATTCACGCTCAAAGTTATTCCTACATTTTGGATACTGTAACAAATCCGATTACACGTGACAAAATCTATGACGAATGGCGTACAGATAAAACATTGCTTGAACGTAACCGTTTCATCGCCGATGCGTACCAACGTTTCAGCGATGATCCTAGCGAAGCAAATCTAATTCATACAATCATCGCTAACTATATCTTAGAAGGCATCTACTTCTACTCTGGATTTAGCTTCTTCTACACCTTGGCACGCCAAGGCAAGATGACAGCTACATCCACTATCTTCAAATATATCAATCGCGATGAAGTAACTCACCTTGTATTGTTCCAAAACATCATTCGTGAGTTACGCCGTGAACGCCCTGATTTGTTCACTCCAGAACTAGAAGCGAAAATTACGGACATGATTCGTCAAGGTACAGAAAACGAGATTGCCTGGGGTCAATACATCACTGACGATAAAATCCTCGGCCTTAACAACGTTCTTATCGAACGCTACATCAAATACCTTGCAAACATCCGCTTAGAAGCGATTGGTTTACCTCATTTGTATCCTGAAATCAAGGATAATCCAATGGAATGGATTGAAAGCTTCTCCAACTTGAATAGTACAAAAACGGACTTCTTCGAAGCAAAAGTGACGAACTATACAAAAGCAGCGGCATTTGATTTTGACGATTTAGAGTAGAGTGCCATCACACAACACAATATCTAGGGACCTACGTCCCAATAGAAAAGAGCTGATAGCTATAACGCTACCAGCTCTTTTTTCATGATTATTTAAAGTTTTATGTTACATAGAATTACTATTTCATCAACACTGAAATTCTTTATTTCAGCGTATATGTAGTAAAAAAATATAGCCCCCAAACGCCACCCTCGTTTGCACAGTCGACACATGGTAATACATTGTAAATTGTATCAATACATTTGTGCGCAAATAGGCCTACGCTGTAGTTTTTCATTCGCCCCATGAATGTATTCATAAAACGCTTGGTAAAAGCAAAAGGTTTTGTGTCCACCCTGTTTCAAACTACCAACTATATTAGCTTTCAATCAATTCAGTTGTCCAGTTAGCAGACTGTAATAGATTGTCTAATAAACGAACTTGTTTTGCGATGTGATCAGCTTCTTTTTGGATATCTCCAACATTGACGGTCGGTATTAACTTGATTTCAGACCCTCTCGCACGAAAATTGATACTACCTGCGCTAGACGCTAATGTTCGATAAGCACTTAGCCGCAACGCAGCACTGTCTTTTTCGGCAATAATTTCGGTAATAGAGCGACCTTCTACAATTGTTTTACAATTTGTTATATTAATGTCTGCAATTAACTTTTGAAGTCTAGTTACACATTGATCTAATGTTTTCAAGAGCTCTTCAGGGTTTTCATTCGGTACCTCCCCTTCTTGCACTAAACTATTTTGAGTTAAGCGAAGCTCTAAATCGCTTATTTTATAATTTAAATCAGATCGTTCTTGTAATGCTTCTGCTAATTTCATGGACTCTCACCTCGTAATAAAAAGTGTATATACAATTCAATTAATATATTCAATACCATGTATTTTCTTATTATAGAGTATCTTATAAAAATTTTCGCATAAAAATATGCGGGCAATCTTCATCAAGGTATTCATCCCCTTCTGCTTTATATCCAAGGGATTCATAGAATGGTCTAGCCTGTACCTGTGCAGATAGACCACAAGTTTTAAATCCTGCTTTGCGAATAGTATTCTCTGCAGCAATCATAATGGTAGCGCCCAATCGTTGCCCTCTAAATTCTCTACGAACCGCTAGACGCCCGATATACGCAGATCCATTTTCTTTACCAGGGAAATATCTGCATGTACCTGCCGCCTTACCATCGATAGATAAGAGAACAAATTTTGCAGTCTCATCAATTTCATCAAACTCTTTTGAAAAGCCTTGTTCTTTCATAAACACATCAATACGAATTTGTTTTATTTCATCAGTAATATGATCTAAGATTTGAATCATCATATGGTACCCTTTCTGCTTCTAAATACATTCGTAAAGATATCAAAACGTATTACAAAAGACCTTTATAAACACCTCAAGAATATTTATAATCATTATATCAAAAGCCTCGTAGTTTTCACAAAAGAAATCATATCTGACTGATTCCCATCACAATTATTTCTAAAATTTACATGAAGTTTACTTTTAAGTATTGCATAATTTTATCATTTGGGTTTATACTATACCCAATATTTTAGAAAGGAGCAACCAAAGATGACTAACCAAATTAGCCTCGCAACAAAACAATATTTTTATTGGTTCTTTATCCAACGTACGGGTAAGGAACTATTTGTGATGCGCTAATTAAGGATTTTTCAATATTAGTTGCTCACAGAATAGTTAAAGGGCTACCCGTATTAGCTTACGGGTAGCCCTTTTTTGTTTGCTATCCGTATGGTAAGCCCTACTATTCACTGTAGTTACAAGGAGGAATTATCATGATTATTACATTGAAACAAAACGCAGCAGCGGAAGAAGTATCCCGTTTACGCGGTGAATTAGAGGCTCAAGGATTCGTTATCCATCCAGTAGAAGGTACTCGATACAATATTCTAGGACTTATCGGTGATACTGCATCTCTTGATGCCCGTCAAATCGAGTCTCTAGATTTCGTAGATAAAGTAACTCGCATTCAAGAGCCATACAAAAAAGCAAACCGCAAATTCCATCCAGATGATTCTGTAATTAATGTTGGGGGTGTCCTCATCGGCGGTGGTCACTTCGCAGTAATGGCCGGTCCTTGCTCCGTGGAAACACCTGAACAAGTATTAGCCACTGCTAAAGCATGTAAAGAAGCTGGTGCTACAATCCTTCGTGGCGGCGCTTTCAAACCTCGTACATCCCCATACTCCTTCCAAGGCATGGGCCCAGAAGGCTTAGAACTATTAGAGCTTGCTAAAAAAGAAACAGGTCTTCCTATCGTATCGGAAGTAATGGATATCTCCCAATTACAATACTTTGATAATGTAGATATGCTTCAAATCGGTGCTCGCAACATGCAAAACTTCACGCTTTTAAAAGAGGTCGGCAAATTAAATAAACCAGTTCTTTTAAAACGTGGTTTATCTGCAACATACGAAGAATGGTTGATGGCTGCTGAGTACATCATGTCCGAAGGCAATGAACAAATTGTATTATGCGAACGGGGTATCCGCACATTCGAAACTAAAACTCGCAATACCTTAGATGTAACAGCAATTCCTATGATGCATGAATTATCTCACTTGCCAATTATCATGGACCCTAGCCACGCAGCAGGTATGAGCCGCATGGTTCGTCCGCTTTCACTTGCATCCGTAGGCGGCGGTGCAGACGGCCTTATGATTGAAGTTCACAACGATCCAGCCAAAGCATTGTGCGACGGTCCGCAAGCATTACGTCCAGACCAATTCACTAGCCTTATGAAAGAAATTAACGCGTTACGCCAAGCATTGGTAGAATGCACTAAATAATCTTACATATCACACAAATAAGCTAGTATCCGTTATAATAGATACTAGCTTATTCTTTTAAGAAAGGAACCGTTATGACTCGCATCCATATTAACGCGTCTACACCGTATGATGTTGTCATCGAAGAAGGCGCTTTACAACGCATCACCGATTATATTAAACCATTAAAACCAAATTGCCGTGTTATCATCGTCAGCGATAGCAACGTGGCGCCTCACTATTTGGACTCTGTGAAAGCTAATATGGAACATGCGGGTTATGCTGTTTGTGATTATGTTTTCCCTGCTGGTGAAAGCTCCAAAAATGCTCATCAAATCATCGATTTAGTAGAATACATGGCTGCCCAATCATTGACTCGCAAAGACTTGCTCATCGCCCTTGGCGGCGGTGTTGTAGGCGATATGGCGGGCTTTGCGGCAGCGACCTATTTACGTGGTATCGACTATGTTCAGGTTCCTACATCTCTATTAGCCGCAGTAGACTCGTCTGTAGGTGGTAAAACGGCGGTCAATCTCGAAGCCGGCAAAAACCTATGGGGCGCTTTCAAACAACCTATCCTTGTCCTCTGTGATCCAGCTACACTCAATACATTACCTAAAATAGAATGGATTAATGGATGCGGTGAAATTATCAAATACGGTTTCCTCGACGTACCGGGTTTACTCACTCAACTCGAGAATAGACCACTAATTAAACATCGCAGTAGCGTAAGTGGCGTCATTGCGCGCTGCGTACAAGCAAAAGCGGATATCGTAGAACAAGACGAACGCGAGTCTGGCGTACGTGCCCTCCTAAACCTCGGTCATACCTTTGGTCATGGCATCGAAAAAGCGAGTCATTTCGAGGTGCATCACGGTTATGCCGTTTCTATTGGCATGGTGCTCATGGCACAAGGTGCAGTCAAACATGGAGAATTAAATGCGGAGGCTTTAGAGAAATTAAAGAGCCTCATCAAAGCACACGATTTGCCAACCACAACAACGATAAGCAAAGAAGAGATTCTAGCTGCCGCTAAGCACGACAAAAAAAGCGAAGGAGCAACCATTAAAATCGTAGTACCTACTAGCTATGGTCACAGCGAACTCAAGGTAGTAACGCACGAGGAACTTGCTACCTATTTAGATTAAGGAGATTTATATGCATTCTGTAACGAACGCCATTCCTACGGGGACTATCGCGTCCATCCCTGCAAAGGCTCATGCGCACCGTGCGCTGATTTGCGCAGCTCTCGCAAACTCGTCATCTACCATCCTACTGAGCCGCACCTCTAAAGACATCGATGCAACTATGGACTCCTTACGAGGCTTAGGAGCACATATTGTGTATGAAAATAAAGTTGTCACTGTTACACCTGGCCCTGTACCCACAAAGGGCAATGTAGTACCGCACGAATCAGGAACTACATTACGCCTCTTATTGCCTGTGGCGGCCTCTATTTGTAATGAGGTAGCTGTGGAGGCGAAAGGTCGCTTACCAGATCGTCCTTTAGAGCCCATGCTCGGTGAAATGAAAGCTCACGGCGTAACATTCTCCCAAAATAAACCACCATTCACCATGACAGGTCGTCTCCAAGGTGGAGAGTTCGGTATGGTTGGCGATGTGAGTAGCCAATTTTTCTCTGGATTATTATTAGCAGCTCCACAATGTGGAGGCGCTACAATTACATCTACTACGCCACTTCAATCTAGCGACTATGTAACATTGACGACTACGACGATGGCAGACTTTGGCGTAACCGTTGACCATACACCTGCACGTGGCACAGTACAAGAATCCTTTACGGTAGCTGCTAATGCTACTTTTAAAGGTCAAAGTAATTACCAAATCGAAGGCGATTGGTCCAATACAGCGATTTGGATGGTCGCTACCGCTATGACAGGCAAACCTATTACAATTACGGGTATGAACAAGAATTCTGTACAAGCTGACCGCCGCATCATACAAGTTATGATTGATGCCGGTTGTGATGTGGTATGGAATGGCATGAACGTAACCATTACAGGCCGTGCAGTAAAACCAATCCATGCCGACCTCAAACAAATGCCCGATATGTTGCCAGTTATGGCAGCCCTCGCTTGCTCTATCCAAGGTGAAAGCTCCTTTGTTAATGGTGCGCGCCTACGGTTAAAAGAATCCGATCGCCTCGAAGCCGTTGCTAATCTCGTCAGAGATTTAGGAGGCACGATTCGCGAAGATGGTGATGACCTATATATCATCGGTAGTGGTATACTAAAAGGAGGACAAGGTGATTGTGTTAACGACCATCGCCTCGTTATGGCAGGTACATTGATGGCTCTCATCAGTGAAAATCCTGTGATATTAAAAGATAGCGAAGCTATCACAAAATCCTATCCAAACTTCTTTGAGGACTGGAACATGTTAGGTGGCAATGCACAGCAAGTATAGCGTCCTAGTCACAGCTAATGCGTTTCAATAGATAAGAATACTAGTCATACATACTATAAGTAGGAGTTAATATAATGGCATCTAATTTCGGTAAAACTATACAAGTAGCTACCTTTGGCGCGTCTCATGGGTACGCCATCGGTGGTATCGTGGAAGGCCTCCCTTGTGGATATTCCATCGACATCGACGAGCTACAAGCCTTCTTAAAGCGCCGTGCGCCAGGTCAAAACCAATTACAAACGCAACGTAAAGAAGCCGATATACCTGAATTCTTATCAGGTATGGTAGATGGCATGCTCAGTGGATCTCCATTAGCATTTATGATTCGCAATACATCGCAGCACTCCGGTGATTACAATAACTTGCGCGACATTCCTCGCCCATCTCATGCGGACTTTACGGCTCGCATGCGCTATGGTGACAAGGTAGATATGCGCGGTGGCGGCCACTTCTCGGCACGTCTTACAGCACCTCTTTGCGTAGCTGGTGGCATTGCACTACAGTTGTTGCGTGAAAAAGGTATCGAAATTCACGGCCATTTAAAACAAGTTGGTACAATCCAAGATACTCCTATCGATATGGTTCATCCAGATATGAAAGCACTTCGTGAAATTGCTACAGAACCAATTGCTATGCTCGATGCATACAAGCGCTCTGAAGTAGAAAACTTGGTCATGAAACTAAAACAAGACGGCGACTCTACCGGTGGTATCGTTGAGGTTGTGGCTACAGGTCTACCAATCGGTCTTGGTAATCCAAACTTTGATGGCATCGAGAACCGATTAGCTCGCGTGATCTTTGGCGTACCTGCCATCAAAGGCGTGTCTTTTGGGGGTGGCTTCGACATGTGTTCTCGCCTTGGATCAGAAGTGAACGATGCTTTCACCATGGACGGCGATATAATCACAACAACTACCAATAATAGCGGTGGCATTCAAGGCGGTATCACCAACGGCTTGCCCCTCATTATGCAAGTGGGCATCAAGCCTACTCCATCCATTTATAAGGAACAACATTCTGTGTCTCTTTCACAAAAAGAGGACACATTACTCACCATTAAAGGTCGTCACGACCCATGTGTAGCGCTTCGTGCTGTACCTGTTATCGAAGCTGTTACGGCCCTTGTCATTCTTGATTTCTTAGGAGATATTGACCATGAACTTAGATGAAGTACGCGTTAAGATTAACGATATAAACGACCAAATGCTCGCCCTCTTCAAAGAGCGCATGGAACTCTCCAAGGACGTAGCGGCTGCAAAAAAGGAAATGAATAAGGCCATTTACGATGCCAAACGCGAGCGCGACATTCTCGACAAGGTAACAAAAGATGCAGGTCCGGACCTCGATCTATATGCACGTCGCTTTTTTGAAGCATTATTTAGCTTGAGTCGTACATACCAATCTGAGCAACTATTCCAAGACAATGAATTTACTTTGAAAATGAAAAAAGCCATTGACCAATCCCCTACTTTGCCACCTCAACGGGGCAGTGTAGCTTGCGCCGGTGTATTCGGCAGCAACGCTCAAATGGCGTGTGATAAATTATTACCCCTCAGCCAAATCCATTATGTAACGGGTTTCCGTGCCGTATTCGATGCCGTAGAGTCAGGCGAATGTCAATTCGGTGTATTGCCTATTGAAAACAGCTCCAATGGTTCTGTAAAAGAAGTATATGACCTCTTAGAAGAGCGCAAATGCTATATCGTTCGTGGCACGCGCCTTTGGATTTCTCATGACTTGCTCGTAAAAAAAGGCACTAAACTAGAAGATATCCATACCATAATTTCCCACCCTCAAGCGTTGGGCCAATGCAGTCACTTCCTAGATAAGTTAGAAGGCGTAGAATTACGCTCCTATGACAACACGGCTCGAGCTGCACAGCTCGTTGCGGCTAGTGATGACCCAGGGGTGGCAGCTATCGCTGCACCTCAATGTGCAGACCTATATAATTTGTCTCCATTGTTGAGAAACATCCAAAATAGCGACAACAACTATACGCGCTTTATCTGTATTAGTAAGGACTTCCACGTATACCCAGGAGCTAATAAAATCTCAGTAGTAACCACAGCAAGCCATGCTCCAGGAGGCCTTGGTACATTGCTCACCAAATTTGCTAACATCGGTGTGAACCTTACAAAACTTGAGTCCCGCCCTATCGTAGGACATAACTTTGAATTCTTGTTCTACCTTGATTTGGAAGCATCCTTAGCAGATCCAAAAGTACTCTCCGTCTTGGCAGAGCTCCACGCATCGCAAGATAAATTCCGCTTGCTCGGTAATTATCCTGAAAATTAATATTTTCCTCTGTGGTAGTGCTTATTAATGACATATATAGTACAATGGATATAGTTTTAAAACTCCAATGGCTAATAGGTGACAGCCTATTAGCCATTTTGTGTATATTGACCTAGGAGGTCCTATGAAATTTGGTTTACTTGGCCGTACGTTGGGCCACAGCTTTTCCCCACGCATCCACAATGCTTTGGGAAATACTAATTATGAATTATTTGAACGAGAACCGAGCCAACTGCAAGAGTTCTTCGCAAATCCAGAATTACAAGGTATTAATATTACCTTCCCTTACAAGGTTAATGCCCTTGAAGCCTGCGATGTAGTTAACCCTCGTGCGGAACGCATTGGCTGTGTAAACACGATGGTCCGTAAAGACGGCAAATGGCATGGTTACAATACAGACTACGATGGATTTGTATTCACTCTAAAACATGCTAGTATCGATGTATCCGGTAAGGAATGCATCATCCTTGGCGATGGCGCATCTTCTGCTACCGTTCACGTGGCTCTTGAAGATCTAGGTGCTAAGAGCATCACGCATCTATCCCGTAAAACAGCTCCGCTCTATACCGATGCACCTAATTACTACGAAACAACGCAGATTATCATTAACTGCACTCCTATCGGGATGTATCCGCATAATCCGGCTAGCCTGATAGATATTATGCAATTTTCCAAATTAGAAGGCGTTGTAGATCTCATCTACAATCCTCGCCGTACCGTTTTGCTTTTACAAGCAGAAATGATGGATATTCCGCACTGTGATGGTCTCCCTTTCCTCGTGGCACAAGGCGTTGAGGCGGCTAATCATTTCCAAGGTGAAAGCTTTGGCACCAAGGAAACCGAGCAAATCTTACGAGATATGCGCCGTGAAAAGGAAAATATCATCCTCATCGGTATGCCTGGGGTTGGGAAAACAACAGTAGGCAAGGCAATCGGCAAAGAGATGGGCCGTACTTGTATTGATGTCGATCAAGAGCTAGAAAAAGAAATCGGTAATATCTCCACATATATTACGGAACAAGGGGAAGCTGCGTTCCGTGAAAAAGAAGCGGATATGATTGCAAAATTAGGCACAGAAACTGGCCTTGTCATCTCCACTGGTGGCGGCTGTGTAACAGTACCTAAAAACTATGCACATCTACGCCAAAATGGTCGTATTTACCAATTAACGCAACCTGTAGAAAAACTATCTACTTCAGGTCGTGTCCTATCTGGTGGCGGCATAGAACGTTTACGTGAACTCGAAGAAACTCGCACTCCAATGTATGAAAGCTTTGCACAATGCATCGTAGAACATAATCGTAATGCACCAGAAACAGTGGCAGCTATACTAGAAGACTTCGAAGCAAACTTATTATAAGAAATTAATTTAAAATATTAAAAAAGTCGGCTCTCGCCGACTTTTTTAATGCACTTTTACGCGTTTATGTTGTTGTTCGTCAAATACACCATCTACATCGATGGTATCTAGAATTCGTTTTAAAGCATGTACATCGATTTGACCTGGCGCCGATGCTTTACCAGCAGAGGCAAAGGTCATGGCATTTCCAAATAGAGCACCTGCAGTGCGTGTAACAGCACCTAGTTCTCCCATTGCCATCGTAATAATTGGATCCGAAGGATATAAAGCTTTCACTTCAGCCGTTGCTTCAAGTAGCGTTAATACATCACCAGTTGTGTGAGGCATAACGGCAATCTTTGGCACATCGGCCAAGAACTCTTTCATTTGAATGAGTCGATTTACAATGACTTCACGGCTCGGCGTACAGTGGAAATCATGGTTGCTCATGATAATAGTGATTCCATGAACCTTAGCAAACTCTATCGTTTTAAGCATTCTATCTTGATCAAAAAACAGCTCAATATCAATAGCATCCACCAATCCTGTAGGAATCAAACGCTCTAGCATTGTAAAGTAATCTTGTGTAGAAATCGTTCTTTCCCCACCTTCACCTTTTGTGCGCCATGTAAAGAGCAACCCACGACCTTTCAGTTGTGGCTTGATAAGCATTAATAGTTCAATAATAGCATCAATGGAGTGGGCCCGCTCAAAATAGTCAATGCGTAGCTCCACTACGTGACACGGTGTATTACATGCTACCGCGGTGGCATCTAGAATCTCTTTCATTGTTGTGCCCACAATAGGCACGCATATTTTTGTACCCTTTTCGCCGAGTACAGTATGACCGATACGGACCATAATAACTCCTTTCTGTCCCACACGGTGAGACTAATGACTTACCTTAAACTAACTATATACCAATATTTTTGTAAAAGCAATCAATCCGCCCATATTGAATTGCTATTCACTAAAAACGTATGAAAGCCTGCTATTATGCACTAAAACAGTATTCTTAGATTAACGATTAACATCACTTTTTCTTATACCCTAGATTAAGACCTCTTACCAATAAACGGTCTGTATCTGAAAGCCTCGTATTATAGAAATAGCATAAAAAAGTAAAAGCTCCTTACCAATATATTAGTAAGGAGCTTGTTAGACTCTAATTCACACACTATATTTATCATGTTGTACGGATAGTTTCCGTGATTGGAATCCCATATAGAGTAATAGCAAACCTGTAATGCTAAATACATAGGATATCCCAATATAGGTAGATACAATACTTGCAAACACTGGACCTACCATGGAACCAAATTGTTGAGCCGTCGTCGTCATACCAAACATGCGACCTCTAAAGCCTGGTTCTGTATTAAGTGTTACAGCTGCACTCAAAGATGGGTTGATCCCTACAATGCAAGAGCCAATTAATACTTGTAGTACACCAAACCACCAGATACCTACTGGTAAGCTTTGAAGTAAAAGAACAACACCACTACCAAGCATACAGTAGGAAATGGTTCTAAAGTACCCACGACGCTCACCGATGCGCACCCATATATTGGTCGTTAAGGAACCGGCTAAACCACCGATACTGAGGATTGTACCTGAAATGATGGCTGCCCCTTCCATAGTGCCTTGCATATCACCTACATAAAGCGCCAAAATAGGCTGTAGCATCATGATGACACATTGCATAAAGAAGTAAATCCACAAAAGTCTTATTAATACAGGTTGTTCTTGAACCGACTTAAAATCTTCTCGCAAGGATGTAGCTTTTACCGGCTGTTTGGACTGCTCCTTAGAAGCTGTATTTTCAACATCTAGTATTGGTTCTTTTACAAGAAACAATACCGCCAAAGTAGCAATGAATACAGCTATACCAGATATATAAAATACAGGGCGCATACCTACGACACTTTCAACGGCACCACCTAAAAATGGGCCGATGACATTGCCTAAAATCAGACCTGTTTGGAATATGCCGAGGGCACGGCCTACCTGTTTCTCATCAACGCTGAGGGACACCATGGTCATCGCCGCAGGATAGAAACCATTAGCGAACCCAACTAAGGCACGCCCCATCAACAATTGGTACTGATCCGTTACCATACCGATAAGGACATAACAAACGGCAATTGCAAAACCAGCTCGTAGAGCCATCCGCTTCTTGCCCTTGTTATCCGCAATTTTACCCCAAATTGGCGCCATAATGCCAGCGATAAGAAAGGTAATGCCAAAGACGAGGCCTGACCAAAGTGCCACATCATCCTTAGGAACACCGAGTTCTAACAGATATATAGGCAGAAACGGAATTATCATTGTGTAACATATGGCTAGCACAGTCATACTAGCCGTAATAATCCATACGTTTCGCATGCCACCTCGAGCATCATATTCAGTTGAACTCATATTTACCTCCCTTCCGCGTATAATTGTATAGAAAAACTAATAGAAACTAATATACATACAAATATATTTAATTATATTTCCACTTAAATTTCTATCGACCTAACTAACTAATCTAAGTTCTAATCACATATATAAAGAAGAGCCGCATACGAAACGCGACTCTTTCCATAAAACTCACTTAAAAGATACTCCTACAATGTAGTCATTCGCAAAAATTGCTCATACAAAAACCCTAGAAGCTATCAATTATTCCACCGGAAATTTGTGATCCATTACATCTTGCAAGGAAACACGTTCCATAACATGACGGAATTCTGATTGCAAATGCTGCCACAATGGAGCCGTCAAGCAATCATTAAACATAGGACATGGCTCTACATCATCTTCTAAACAAGACACGAGAGCAATAGAATCCTCAGCAGCATATAAAATTTCATATACATTGTATTCAGATGGAGCTTTCACCAAGCGGTATCCACCGTATTTACCACGTCCACTTTTAACGAGACCCGCAGAGGATAGACGAGATACAATCCCCTCTAAGTATTTATCGGAAAATCCTTGACGTTCTGCAATTTCACGAATCGGTACATTTTTTTCTACACCGTATTCTGCAATATCCGCCAAGATCCGTAAGGCATAACGCCCTTTTGTAGATATTTTCATAAGTTAACCTCTATATCATTCATAATATATTAATAGTATATCATAAATTCATACAAAAATTGGTGGGAAATATGATACACTATACATATATCGAAATATTTTTATTTAGGTATGATTTTAATTTGATATAGGGAGGGTGTTATCTAATGTTAGATAAACTATTTCAACTCAATGAACGCGGTACAACCGTTAAAACCGAGATTTTAGCAGGTATCACTACGTTTATCACGATGGCGTACATCCTATTCTTGGCGCCAAACATTCTTAGCCTTGCAGGCATGGACAAAGATGCAGTCCTCATCGCAACCGCTTTAGGCGCTGGTCTCGTTACGATTTCTATGGGTCTATTCGTTAACTATCCGATTGCACTCGCTCCAGGGGTTGGCCTCTTAGCCTTTTACTCCTTTACCGTAGTTCTGGGAATGGGTGTGTCTTGGCAAACAGCATTAGGTGCGGTATTCATTTCAGGTCTCGTATTCCTCGTATTAACACTTACATCGGTGCGACAAATGATCGTTGAAGGCATTCCTGCCTCCATGAAGATTGCTATTACCGTTGGTATCGGTCTCTTCATTGCTATCATCGGTTTGAAATTATCTGGCTTGATGGCTATCTCCATTAGTTTGTCTCCAAACTCCTTAGGTCAAGTCGTGCAAACACATGGTAATTTAGTACCTCCAGCATCCGAAGCACTCTTAACGCTTGGTAATTTGCACAGTAGCGAAACCTTGTTGGCTCTCTTCTGCCTCATTTTTACGGCTTTATTAATGGCTCGTAAGGTTCAAGGCTCTCTCTTGATTGGTGTTTTGGTAACAACGGTTATCTCCTATGCGACAGGCCTTTCCACAATGCCTGAGAACTTCACTGTATTGGCAGTACCTGATTTCTCTAAAGCGGCATTCCTTCAATTAGATATTCCTGGCGCTCTTCACATGGGCTTAATCACGATTATCTTTTCATTCACCTTCGTAGAATTATTCGACTCTATGGGTACTTTAATCGGTACTGCTACAGAAGCGAAAATCGCGGATCCTAAATCTGGTAAATTCCCAGGTCTTGGGAAAGCCATGACCGTAGATGCTCTTGGTGTAAGTGCGGGCGCATTACTCGGTACTTCTACGATTACTGCCTTTGTTGAAAGTGCGGCAGGTGTTGGTGCTGGTGGCCGCACAGGTTTAACAGCTGTAACAACAGGTGTACTATTCTTAATCTGCTTATTTGTTGCCCCTTTAGTATCTCTTGTACCAAATGCAGCAACATCTCCAATCCTCGTTATTGTTGGGGCCCTCATGTTAGGTGCTATTCGCAACATCGACTTTGATGATTGGACAGAAGGCTTCCCTGCATTTCTCGTTATCGTATTAATGCCATTCACATACAGCATCGCTAACGGTATCTCTGCAGGTCTTATTGCATACCCTCTACTCAAAATCATTGCGGGCCGTGCAAAAGAAGTTAACTGGATTATGTACGTATTAGCGGTACTCGTTATCATACGCTACGTATTCTTCTAATTAACGTATGCCCATAATTATGCTATTAGTGAAAGCTGCTTTATATTGATAGCTATAAAATCACTAATACTCAAGAACAAAATATATGTAAATTACATCCACTAAAAGAACCTATCTCCAAAGATATTACTCTAGTATCTAGGAGATAGGTTTTTTATTATGTACTCTTTTACTAAATGCTAACGTCGTATGGCATTACCGAATCGTGCTATAGAGTCTTATTAAGGTTTAGTATTAACGAATTGTTTTTACACCGATTAAGTCTGTACGACTTGAATCGATTTCTTTTAATGGCCCTACTGAATCTACAATTTTGCTTACATAGTTTTGGTTTCTTGAGGAAGCAAAGTAGAGCATATGAACTTTATTATCTTTTTCCCAATAAGCAATTTGAACAGAATCGTTGCTAGAGCCTAAAGTAT
>NZ_CALLVP010000117.1 GCF_938010505.1 uncultured Veillonella sp.
ATCCATGTGTTTAGGCTAGTAAATAATATGTGTCCAGGAAAATGGGTACATATCATAACCTAAAGGGCTTTCTAAATTGTGGCGGAGAGGGTGGGATTCGAACCCACGGCCCCTTGCGGAGTCACTGGTTTTCAAGACCAGCTCCTTAAACCACTCGGACACCTCTCCATAACGGTACTATTATATCAGATTGGTCTAATAATAAGCAATAACGTAATACATAAGCAAGCAAAAAAGCTGACTTACAGCCAGCTTTTTCATTTGTATTTAACATTTGGTATTGCCCTAATCTATTAGTTATTTGTCATATATTTTAGAATAGATCTTTTTTCCACATGCCTATGATAGCAATGATGGAACACACCACGGAAATGCCTACTACTTCGTAGAATCCATTCGGATCATCCTGGAACGGCAACGCCACATTCGTTCCCCACAGGCTGAATATAATTGTCGGCACCGCCAAAGTAATCGTAAGGGCCGCCAACATTTTCATCACCATATTGAGGTTATTTGAGATAATGGATGTGAAGGCATTCATCATATTCATCAAGATATTTGAGTACATTTCAACCATCTCGATGGCCTGTTTATTTTCGATGATAACGTCTTCTAAAAGGTCCTCATCCTCTTCGTACATTTTAAGCAAATGTCTATAAGTACTGTGTCCACGCAAGCGCAATAGACGTTCCATAACGGTACCATTCGTGCGCAACGCAGAGGTAAAGTATGTCATGGATTTCTGTAATTCCAATAGTTGGAAGAAGTCTTTATTCTTCGTCGTATGACGCAACTGAACTTCGATATCGTCGGTACGGCGGTTAATTTGTTGCAAGTAACGTAAGAACAATGTCGCTGTACGGTACAAGATTTGGAACAAGAACCGCGTCTTTTTATACGTATAGAACGTAGACAGTTGGTTTGAAATGAACGGATACAACACCTCGGATTCTTCAAGACATACAGTAATAAAGAAGTCAGGCGTCAAAAAGATACCGAGTGGCACCGTATCGTACATATCATTACCACGAATCGCAGGAATGTTGATAACCACAAAAATATAGTTGTCCTCTAACTCCACGTGAGAACGTTCTTCCATATCGAGGGCGGTCTTTAAAACGTCCGTTGGAATTTCCGTCAATATATTGATGAGGGACAACTCATCGGGGTCTGGGTTCACCAAATTTACCCAAGAACCTTTTGTGGCATCTGATACAGTGCAGTCTGAAACTAACTCTTCTTCTATGTGTTTGTACACCGTGATCATGCTATCCCTCCTTCCAACGAACATATAGTAATCATCTAATAAATTATATACTATTTTATAGCTATTATTCAATTCAATTGTGAAAGTTTTGTTTATGTAGTATATACATAAACCGCTTTATGTCTATTAACAATACACAATTGTATTTTAAAAGTATCTCAAAACTATCCTTATATCAAATCTACCAAAAAATCTAGCGAACAGATAGATTAATAAGACTACTAAACTAAAAAATCTACCAAAAGATTAAACCACTAAAACTTACAGTGAGTAAGTATGCAAACAAATAATCAACAATATATCATTAGGTTAAAGCTTATAAAAATAACCTCTATACTAGCTTATCGCTAATATAGAGGTTATTTGTTTTATCCTACTCTGTCAAATCAGAATCATGTCATTTGTTATATTTCTGCATTGATCTATAAGATTACTTTCACCAAATTAACGGCGTAAGATACGAATAGAGTTCAAAATACAAAGAATGGATACGCCAGTATCACCAAATACCGCCCACCACATGGATGCATAGCCCATAAGGCCTAGTGCCATGATAAGAATTTTAACGGCAATAGCGAATACTACATTTTGCCATGCTACGCGCAAAGTCGCTTTGGACAAGTCAAGGATATGTGCAATAGCAGTCAAGGATGGACGCATAAATACAACGTCTGCCGCTTCGATAGCCGCATCAGCACCGCTACCCATCGCACCACCTACGTCAGCACCAGCAAGCACTGGTGCATCGTTGATGCCGTCGCCTACGAACATAGTTGGACCATATTCGGAGCGAATATCTTGTACAACGGACAATTTATCTTGTGGCAATAATTGAGCACGAACGGCACTTACCCCAGTTTCTTTGGCAATATAATTAGCACTTGCTTCAGCATCACCTGTAAGCATAACAGTTTTAATATCTTGACCATTAAGATCAGCGATAGCCGCTGCGGAGTCTGGACGAGCTTCATCGGCGATGATGATACGACCAAGGTATACATTACCTTCTGCTACTAATACTTCTGTGCCGTATTCAGTAGCTTCTGTTGGGTAGCCTTGAACAGCATAGCGTTCCATGAGACGACGGTTACCAACGAGGACTTGTTGACCATCAACGGTGCCCACCATACCTTCACCGGCTAATTCTTGAACAAAGTCAGACGCTTCTACTACAATACCTTGTGCCTTTGCTTCGGAAACGATGCTTGTTGCGATTGGATGCGTAGATACTGCTTCAATAGCTGAAGCCATGGATAGCAATTGAGCATTGCTCACATGGGAGCCTACAGTTTCTACGTTTTGTACTTTAAATTCACCAGATGTGATGGTACCAGTTTTGTCGAGAGCTACTGCTTTCACATTAGCCAAAGCCTCGATAACACGACCACCTTTAAGCAAAATACCATTTTTAGAAGCATTGCCGATACCGGAGAAGAATGCGAGTGGCACGCTAAGTACCAATGCACATGGACAGGAAATAACGAGGAATGTTAAAGCTGTGTAGATCCATTTATGCCATTCCCCTGTGATAAGGGATGGGATGATAGCTACAGCCAATGCAAGAGCTACAACAATTGGTGTGTACACGCGAGCAAAACGCGTAATGAAGCGGTCGATTTTTGGTTTAGAAGATGCTGCGTTTTCAACGGCATCTAGGATTTTTGTAACCATAGATTCTTCAAGAACCTTATCAACGCGCATCGTAATGCGACCAGATTCGTTGATACAACCAGACATGAGTTGTGTGCCAGGTACAGCGCGAACAGGTACAGGTTCACCTGTTACAGGAGCTGTATTAACACGTGTTTCACCTTCTAAAACAGTACCGTCTAACGGGATTAAATCGCCAGGACGAACTTCAATAGTACTGCCTACCTCAACCTTTTCAGGAGCCATAACTACGATTTCACCGCCACAGCATGTATCCACAACACGTACCTCTTGTGGACGCATATCAACAGCATTCATGATTTCTGTACGGCTGCGATCAGTCGCTTTATGTTCAAAGAATTCACCAATACGGTAGAACAAGATAACGCCTACGGCCTCAGGCAATGCATCAATAGCGATAGCGCCCAATGTAGCGATGGACATCAAGAAGTTTTCGTCAAATACTTGGCCTTTTAAGATATTGCGACCTGCGATGCGCAATACTGGGAACGCAAGTAAGATATAGGCAATATAGTAAATTGGAGTTTCGATAGACTCTGGCATGCCAATGGACGGCACAACTGTAGTCAACGCTTCGTAAGCCATGAACAATAGGCCTGCTACGATAACTACAATTGTTACTGCCTCACTGCCATGATCGTGGTCATGACCGTGTTCATCTACAGACGCTTTAGATTTACGCTCATAATCTGCCACTGTAACGCCCTCTTCGATGGAATCGCAAATATCTTGAATATCGCGTTTAAGCACTTCACGGTCACCCCAAGTGCCAGTCAAACGTAATTGATGTGTGGCCACTGTGAAGTTAGCGGATTCAATACCTTCCATTTTGCGGATGCGATCTTCAATTTTTGCTGCGCAATTTGCACAGTTTAAATCCTTCAGCAATAATGTTTCTTCCATGATATCTCCTTTGATAATAGTGAAAGTTTCTATCCTGCATTGTAAGTTAATTTATTGTCTATGTCCAATACTTATTAGACATATCTTGTTCCATATCTTTTTAGATATGTTCCTAAACATTTTTCATCAGATATTTTATTTATATGAATATCTGTTCATATGTTTATATTATATTGAAAGAGATTAAATGTCAATACAAAATTATATTCACTATATATCAAATTTTATTTACTTTAGATCTAACTATATTCACCTTATATCAAATTTCGTTCTACCAGGAATCTATGTGCTACATCAGCTGGCAATTGATGTTCCGTTTCAACGGCGTAATTCATCTTCGCCATCTCTTGATTTGTAATCGTATGATTCAAACTTTCTAATACAGGTCGCAGTTCAGGATGAGCGATCAACACTTCACTACGCACCACATTACCAGACATATAGGATGGATATAAATGTTTATCATCTTGTAACACCGTAATCGGTGCAATACTTAATTGACCATCAGTCGTGAATATCGGCATCACATCCACCTCACCGCGACTAATAGCAGTATATTTTAGACCTATATCCATATCTTTAGTCGCTTTAAAATTCATACCATATACTCGTTGTAATCCAGGATAGCCATCCTCACGGCCAAAGAAATCATATTCCCCTCCTAATGTTAGGGCTGGTGCTATACGAGCAAGATCAGAATACGTTTTTACGCCATAACTCTGAGCGATTTCATTACGCACCCCTATGCCATAGGTATTATTAAAACCGTACATGCCGACCCACTCAAAATTATATTTCTCTTTATAGGCCTGTGAAAGCTCATTAAATAGACTTTCATCATACGCATCCGTACGTTTCAGCACAGCAGACCAAGCTGTACCAGTATATTCAGGATATATATCAAATTGGCCGGAAAGCATAGCTGGTTGAATATTTGATGTACCACCACCTACACCTTCTGTAACCTCTACGGTTAAATCAGTCTTCTTCTCGATTAATTCTTTTAAAACATTCCCCAAAATAAGCTGTTCCGTCATAGGTTTCGTTGCAATATGAATAACATCGGTCTTCACATGACGGCAATACATGGCCCAGCCACCTATACCCATCGCAATTATCGTCATAATCGAAACAAATATAATCGTATAACGCTTCATATGAGGGCTAATACGCGTTACCCTTTCACCTAAAGAAAAGAGCGCATCAACAGTAATGGCTAATAGTGCAATCAGTAGACTACCGGCAATCGTCAAAGCACTTTGATTTGTTGTAATGCCCCTATAAATCGCCACACCTAAGCCGCCAGCACCAATAAAGGATGCAATACCTGTCAAGGCAATGGTCATAACGAGCATAGTCCGTATACCAGCCATAATCGTCGGCATAGCCAAGGGAATCTCTATATTCCACAAACGTTGAATCCGCGTGAGTCCTAATGCAATCCCCGCTTCACACATGGCTTTATCAATCTGGTTAAGACCAGTAAATGTATTTCGTACCATTGGTAATAAAGCATATATAACCAATGCAATAATAGCCGTCGTATTACCAACACCCGATACATACAACAAAAGGCCTAACATCGATATAGATGGAATCGTATATAGGAAATTAACCCCTACCATAACTGGCGTAGCTAGCCGTTTATATTCATATATAAATACACCCAATAATCCACCGATGATGGTAGCAATAACAGAAGCTAATACTGAAATTTCTATATGCTCCCATAATAACTGGAGAAAAAAATCATAGCGATTGATAAGTAATGATATGACATCATGCATTACATACACCGCCTTTCTAAGTTAAGAAATAAAAAACTATATAGGTATACTACAGCTAACCGAATTCAAGAATTTATTATCAAGCTATAATAACCCATAATATCATTGTATACCTAATTATTCCTTAACTCTAGTCTATTTACCATACACAGCAAAAGCCGTTATTTATATTTATATTTATATTTACCTATCATACATATTCAGCTCTTTAATATGTCTAAAAGAAATAACAGTCCCTTGTACAGAGAGAATTTGTAATTGCTCACTAATCATATCAACCGCACCTATAAGTTCCGTATATTTTCGTTTGTTATAGTAAACAATTCGTACCCACTCCCCACAACGTACAGATTGTAAAACTGTATTTAACTCATCTATTTGATCCTCTGATAACTCTGCCCGATCTTCTTTCGGCCTTGCTACAGCGGTTAATAAAGTTTCAAAACCCCTCAATGCCGCAAAGGGCATAAATTGTTTTGCTCGCTGTAAACGAGACATTCGATGTTTCATTAATTTATACCTTCCTTTACGCGACTAATGTATTTCCAATGTATCCATTATAATATCTATTCCCCATTATGACCGCCTACCAAGGTGTTTCTAAAGCGCATGGTTCCTTCCTCTTGTAAGCTCGATGCACGCAAAATAGAATTCTTACCAAACTGTTCCTTAATGGATAGCATAGCCTCTTGTACCTGTCGTTCCTTTTCCTCTGCATTTGTAGTAAGAGTGCTAAATAGGTCCACCTCTTGAGGTATGGCGGATCGATTGACTAAATTTTCAAAGCTGATTCCTATGCGGCGGATAAGCTCATTTTTATGGCAATGCTGCTCATATAATTTAATAACTGCAGCCGTCAACGTTTGTAGAGAATCTGTGTACTGCTTAAGCTTTTTAGAACCCCCTGTAGAGCGCATCCTTTCATCAGCATAGCCGATATGGACATGAATGTGATTCGTGACCCCTTTGATTTGTAAAAGCTCTAACACCAAGGACTCTACCATTTCGCGCATAGGCACGTATACCTCTTCATAGGTATAATTACGCAACAAAATCTGACTGTGCGAGATAGAGTGCTTAATAGGTCGATACGCATGGATATCCGCAATCGTACAAGGCTCACGGCCCCAAGCATGATCGATTATGAGCTCTGCATTAACGCCGAACTCCTTATACAACTTCGCCTCAGGCACTAAGGTAACTCCATGCAAATCATAGGCACCATATTTATGTAGTCGATTAGCTATGCCCTTACCAATCTGCCATATATCGGTCAAGGGCTGGTGATACCAGATTTTCTCTTTAAATAAGCTTTCATCAAGATAGCCTATAAAATCAGGCGCATGTTTCGCCAAAATATCGAGGGCAATCTTGGCGAGAAACAGATTCGTTCCAATCCCAACGGTAGCATAAATCTTCGTTGCCGCTAGCACCGCATCGAGCAACATCTGCGCCAACTGACGAGGCGTCTTTTTATATAGTGGTAAATAGGGCGTGATATCGATGAAATACTCGTCGATAGAGTACACATGTACATCCTCAGGCGCCACATACTTGAGCAAGGTTCCATAAATCTCAGCAGACACCTGCATATACCGCTTCATATGTGGCTTCACCGTCAAATACTCAATATGCGGTGGAATCTGAAATAATCGACTGCGATTTTTAACACCTAACTTTTTTAAGGCAGGAGAAATAGCCAACGTAATAGCCCCCTTGCCACGAGAACCATCGGCCACCACCAGAGGTGTTGTAAACGGATCCAGTCCCAAATCGGCGCATTCTACAGACGCATAAAAACACTTCAAATCAATGCACATATACAACCGATCCGTATCAGCTGACCCCATACAAACACCTCCCTGAACCGCTAAAGAACTGGCTTTTACAAAAATTAAGAACACAAGAATTTGTATGACTAGTATAACAAAAATTCACAGTATTTTCAAACATATGTTTGTTATTATAAAAGTAAATTTTGAACATAAAAAATCCCAAGCCTTAACTATATAGTTAGGACTCAGGATAAAATATATCTATTTTAAAGAGAAAAACGAACACCTTGTGATTTAAACCTTTTTGGATTTTCCACTAGCTGCTTATAAATATCAAGTGCCTTTGATGTTTCTAAACTTTTAATCGGTTGTAAGATCATCTTATTGCCGTAATACTGCTGCTGTAACTCATTAAACTTATTTATACTTTCGATATCTTGTGGATTTAAATAATATACATGAATGATATTATTCTTCTGGTTGATGGTCAAATAAATATTATCTCCTATCGCATAAATTTCATCATCAATAATAATCATAGAGCTACCTTTATTAATAAGATATACATTATATGCTTTATCAAAAATAGTGTTATGTCTACTCTCTACTACATATCGATATTGCAAATCATGAAATAACCATCCTCCACCGATGAGGAAAAATAAACCAAATATAACTAATAATCCACTTGATAATTGTAGTAAACTCCTAAAAAACTCAGCTATTACTTTCATAATCTCTTTTTCCCAACAATACAATGAAAACTATCTAGTTCAATTATATATTGATGGGACTTATTTTGCTAACGTAATACAAAAAGAGCACCACCTATCGAGGGGCGACTTACGTGTCGTTTGGAGCCACGAGATAGGTGGTGCTTTTTTGTAACTAAGTTGTCGAAATAAAATTGGGCCCCATCAATATATAAGAACTAACTAATAGTTTTCATTATTGTTCCGGCCCTAGGTCTCGGAATTCTACGTCTCTAAATTG
>NZ_CALLVP010000118.1 GCF_938010505.1 uncultured Veillonella sp.
AAGCCTAATACCGCAAAGCTTACCCAGCCCATACCAGCACTTTGAAATGGAATATATTGAGCAAAGAGCTGTTCCAAAGCTGTAGGTGCAATACCTGCAGTTTCAAGACCAGTCATGAGGGCAGAGATCATTGTGAAAGCCATAGTCCATGCATATACGCAACGACGACCACCAAATACATTATGAAGAAGTGCCAACAAGATGATTACGATAGTCAACGGATACAAGAGCATCAACACAGGAATTGCTGCACTGATGATTGTTTTCAAGCCAAACATACTAAGACCAAACGCCGCTACAGAGAAAATTACTACATACAATTTGTAGCTAATCTTTGGAGTCAGCTTATGGAAGTAAGTACCGCAAGAAGTGATAAGACCAATACTTGTAGACAAGCAAGCCAAGAGAACGATGATAGCCAAGATGATTTGACCGAACTCACCGAACAAGTAGTTAGCACTTACGGACAGTACAGGCGCACCTGTATCAAATAGACCAAAGCGTTCAACGCTTGTAGCACCAATGTTAGCGATAAATACATACACGATACCAAGAAGGCCTACCGCAATTGCACCTACCTCCATTACTGTTTTTGTAATCACAGCACGAGAGGTAGCCCCACTAAGGCGTACAAAGTCGATAACAAGAATAGCAAATACTACGGAAGCTAAGGCGTCCATTGTATTGTAGCCATCTAGGAAACCTTGTAATACAGCTGTTGGTGCATCACCATATGCCGGTTGTGGCACCGCATAACCACCAAGTGGAGTAATAAAAGATTTAACAATTAACAACAGAATTACAAGTAGTAAAGCTGGTGTCAAAATATTGCCGATACGATTAACAAGCTTTTGCGGGCTAATGGATAACCACAAGGAAATACCAAAGAATAATGCCAAGAAAATTGGTTCCATATTCATACTTAAACCTTCGGTAAAAGGTTTAATTGCGATTTCATAAGCTACAGTACCAGTACGCGGCGTCGCAAACATTGGACCAATACTCAAGTATAAAGAAATTGTGTACAACAAGCCATAAATCGGATGAACACGACTTGCAAGTTCTTCAACATCTTTACAGGAGGAGTAACCCATCGCTGCAACACCTAAGAGTGGAAGGCCTACACCAGTTAATACGAAGCCGAGCAAAGCCCAACCTACATTATCACCAGCTTGTTGACCTAAGGCCGCTGGGAAGATCAAGTTCCCTGCCCCAAAGAATAGGGCAAATAACATCATGCCTATAGCCAGATAAGCACGGGTCGACAGATTGTCGTTACCATTCATAAATGTAACCCCCTTTAGGTTATATAAAAATAATATTATTATTATAATCTAAAGGGGCTAACGTATACAAGAAAAATATCCTCACTATTCTATATCCGTATAATGTTATTCCCATAAGTAAAAGGATTTAATTTTTAAATATAGCTGTAAAAACATGTGACATCACACATCTTATACATATTTGTTCATGATATGGTAATAAACTATTATCTATGAAAGGTTTCTTATATGAACTTGCACATCATAGAAGGTACTACCCCAACCTTGATCTGTGGGACGAGCTGCGGTAAGCGCATTGATTGCCACGTGAGGATCACTCGATTGAGATTGCCACCATACACCTAGTGTTACCAATGTCCCTCTCTGTACTTCATCGTCGTAGTATGCTTTAATTTTTACACTGCCACGATCGTTATAGATTTCTACCTCAGCACCATCGTTTACATTATACATTTTTGCATCTTCTGGATGGATGCGAAGTTTCATCAACTCAGGATCATTAAAGTCTAATTCGCAGAAGCTAGAGTCCAAAATTCGAATATCATTACCAATTATGAGCCAAAACGGTGCATTGTCACCATATGGAGGCATATACCGAATTAACGGTTCTACATCCTGCGGATTATATAATTCAATTTTTCCAGACGGTGTTTTGAAATCCATCTTATAACTTTCAGGTACCGTCATCTCCACAGGCTCACCATTTAAAATCAAATCTTGATCATCTTTAGATATACGACTTGAAGTCCGCACAATTTGTTCAATAAGATCTCTTTCACTAAGGTCAAAAAAGTCATCCTCCAACCCCATGCGTTTTGCTAACTCAGCGATAACTTGCCAGTTGGAACGGGATTCACCGATTGGCTCAATCAACTTGTACCCCGTACCAATTGTGTAATGACCATAAGAATTATAAATATCATCATGCTCCACAGATGTTGTGGCTGGCAAAATAATATCCGCATATTTACAGGTATCCGTAAAGAAACGCTCGTGTACGACTGTAAATAGGTCATCACGCATCAAACCTTTACGAACTATATTTTGATCCGGTGCGGTAATGGCAGGGTTTGTAGAAAACACATATAAGCTATGAATCTTAGCGCCTTTTGGATTTGTGAGCATTTCACCCAGTTTAACCATCGGCATCAATCGTTTAGCTGGTGCATGAACCTGCGCCTGTTGCATCACTTCTTTACCAACAAATTTACTACCACTTGCACTCGATAGTAATCCACCTCCAAGATGTTGCCACGCCCCAACCACTGCAGGTAAAGCATTAACAGCACGGCATGTCATAGCACCATTGCCATATCGAGATAGTCCACTACCGAGACGAATAAACGGCGCTTTTGACTTTGCGTAAACATGAGCAAACTCAGTCATCCGCTCCACGGAAACACCGCAAATATCAGATGCTTTCTCCGGCGTAAACTCAAGCAACACATTTTTTACCAGCTCATCGTAGCCTTGGACATGTTCCTTAATAAAATCTGTATCCGCCAAACCGTCACGATGAATGATATGGAGCATACCTAATGCTAGTGCCCCATCACTACCTGGTTTAACGTAAATATGCTCATGAGCTTGGCTAAAAGTATAGGTTTTATGAGTGTCGATAATCCAGACCCGAGCCCCCTTCTTTTTCGCAATGTTCACATCATGTAAAATATGAACATCTGTGGCTGTCGCATTTATGCCCCACAAGACGATAAGATCACTATGTTGCGCCTCTTGTGGTTTGATTGCCAAGGTATCACCATAAACAGAGCGGAACCCCGTCTGTTTGGCAGGAGAACAAATACCTCGGTCTTGGTCTGTAGCACCAATGCGACGGAAGAAATAATCTGCCGCAGGACTCTGAATAACCCCCATTGTCCCCGCGTAAGAGTAGCGCAAAATACTTTCACTACCATATGTAGCAATGGTATCCTTAAAATTGGTAACAATTGTATCAAGGGCCTCATCCCAACTAATACAAATATATTGATCTTCACCAATTCCTTTTTTACCGACACGCTTCATCGGGTGCTGTAAACGCAACGGGGAATGAATTACTTTTTCATAATGTACCATCTTAGGACATAACGTACCTCTTGTGAAAGCATGTGCTCTATCCCCTCGAACAGATATTACTTTATTATTATCGACTGATACAATGAGTCCGCATGCATCAGGACAATCGTAAGGACATACAGATTTATATTCTTTCATGATAAGCACCTCGCTTATAAATTGTATAAACTATAGGATGTATATTTATATTATAGTATAGTATCGCTTGTATAAGTATAACCTTTTACACATCTTCTGATTCTAAGAGGTTTTAGAACTAATTATTTTTTGTATATCAATGCATCCGATTATCACATTACATTTATGACCTCATCACTTATTTTTATATGAGTAACTGAACATTTCAAGTTTTATCGATATCTATCTATTATCATTCTTTCCGACCTCCTAAACAGATATACTAATAAGTTCTATAAAAATACCAAAATTCTCCAAAAAAATCATGCAATCATTACTAAAAGTCATAACCATATAGTTTTAGGTATAATCAGACATTTTAATAGTGTCGTATAGATAATGTGACAAAAATCACCGGTACGTATGCATATTTAGTAATGTCGTTCAGACTGTAAGACTATTCAATCTCACTAATTTCTGTGCTATACTGACATTGTCATTTGAGAGGATATAGAGCTACCCTTAGAGTCATGTTATTTTCATGATTCTTTTAGAATGTAGTCCTTATATCAGGTACATATTTTCTGAAAAGAGGTTTTAACGATGGCAGACGCAAAAAACACTGTGTTATTCCCTTATGAAACACTAAAAAAATTGAGCATGGATGCTTTCCAAAAATTCGGTTTCTCCGAAAAAGAAGCTGACATCATCCAAGACGTGCTTTTGACTTCCGACTTGTTCGGTATTCAAAGCCATGGTATGCAACGTATGGTTCGTTACCACAAAGGTATCACTAATGGCTTAATCAAAATCGACGCAAAACCTGAAATCGTAAAAGAAACTCCAATCTCTGCAGTTATCGACGGTCATGACGGCATGGGTCAAATCTTGGGCCACATGGCTATGGAAATGGCTATCGAAAAAGCGAAAAAATCCGGTGTTGGTATCGTATCCGTACGTAACTCCAACCACTACGGTATCGCTGGTTACTATGCTAAAATGGCATCCGACCAAGGCTTAATCGGTTTCTCCTGTACTAACTCCGAAGCAATTATGGTTCCTACATATGCTCGTAAAGCTATGCTTGGTTCTAACCCTATCGCTTGGACTGTACCAGCTGATCCTGTTGACTTCTTCTTCGACTGCTCCACTACAGTAGTAACTCGTGGTAAACTTGAAATGTACAACAAAATGGGCAAAGCTACTCCAGATGGTTGGGCTGTTAATAAAGACGGCGTTCCTTCCACTGATGCAGCTGAAGTATTGGGCAACATCTCCCGTCATGAAGGCGGCGGTATTCTTCCTTTAGGTGGTGCTACAGAAGTTCTTGGTGGCCACAAAGGTTATGGTAACGGCATGATCGCTGAGTTGTTCTCCTCCATCCTTTCCCAAGGTGGTACTTCCAACAAATGTATGATTGGTGGCAAATCCAATATCTGCCACGGCTTCATGGCTATCAACCCTGAATTCTTCGGTGACCCTGCGGAAATCAAAAAACACTTCTCCCAATTCTTACAAGAATTACGTGAAGCACCTAAAGCTCAAGGTCAAGATCGTATCTATACTCATGGCGAAAAAGAACATGAATCCGTTGAAAAAGTTAAAGCTGAAGGCATCCCAGTACTTAACGGTACAATGCTTGAAGTTCAAGATCTTTGCAATGAATTAGGCCTTGACTTCAAATCCTACTTCGGCGATTATGTACCAGAAGCTCCTGCTACAATGTTCAAAGGTAACTACTAATACCTGAACTTAGTAATGGCCCTAACAAGGACTTGTAGTTAGTACAGAAGGGGACATAAACACTGTTTATGTCCCCTCTCTTATATTTCTAACCTTATAACTTATGAGGTTAAAAATTTTTAAGTACTATATCAATTTTTGCGATAAGTATATCTGTTATTTTATTGTAACTTTACATTTTAACTGAACTTTTACAACTTAATATTATAGCGATTTACTCATCAATTTATTTGATTAAACTACATCGTCCTGTTGAGCATATATTTTTGTTTTACTTGAAAGGATGATCTTAGAAATGAGTGCTATCACCGTTCTATTAGCGCTATCTCCAATCATTTGGTTGATTGTAGCGTTATCCATCTTGAAATTACCTGCATGGCAAGCAACAAGTGTTGCTGCAATCGGTTCTTTCATCATCGCTATTACAGCATTCCAATCTGACCCATTCATTATGGTCACTGGTGCCCTTGAAGGTGCCGCTTTGGCAATTTGGCCAATCCTATTAGTTATTACAGCTGCTATCTTCGTTTATAACTTGGTAGTATATACGAAAGCAATGGAAACTATTAAAACCATGCTTTCTTCTGTAACATCTGATACTCGTGTACTTGCATTACTACTTGCATGGGGCTTTGGTGCCTTCATGGAAGGTATGGCTGGCTTTGGTACTGCTGTTGCAATTCCAGCTGCTATGATGGTTGCCGTAGGTTTTGACCCACTAAAATCTATCATCGCATGTCTCGTTGCGAACTCCGTACCTACAACATTCGGCTCTATCGGTATTCCAACAACTACATTGGCATCCTTGACGAGCCTTGATCCAAGCCACTTGGGTACATTCATTTCTGTACAATTATTCTTACTTAACCTTATCGCACCATTCTTCGTTGTTATGATTATTGGTGGCGGTGTTAAAGCGTTAAAAGGCGTATTCCTTGTAACATTACTTTCCGGTTTAGCATTAGCTGTTCCTGAAACTGTAATCAATGCAGTAATGGGTCCAGAATTATCTGTAATCTCTGCATCCATCGTTATCATGGCAGTTATCATTATTTGTGCAAAAATTATGCCGCCTAATGATCCTGAATACGCAGTTAAACAAACCGGCGAAGTTCCAAAAGTTTCCGGTGGTGAAGGCCTTGTAGCGGCTATGCCATTCATCTTGATCTTCGTATTATTGTTATTAACATCCAAATTGTTCCCTGCAATCAATGGTCCACTTGCGTCCATTAAAACATCTGTACCTATTTACCAAGGTCCTGGTGCAAAACCTTACACATTCGTATGGATTGCAACACCTGGTATCATGATTTTCATCGCTGGTATTGTTGGTGGTTTTATCCAAAGAGCAAGTGCTGGCGAAATCTTCGGTACATTGGGTAACACAGTTAAAAACTTGAAGTTTACATACCTTACAATCATCACAGTTGTTATGACAGCTAAATTGATGACATACTCCGGTATGACTGCAGACATTGCGAAAGCAATGGTTGCTGGTACAGGTTCCTTGTACCCTCTATTTGCTCCTATCGTAGGTGCGTTGGGTGCCTTCTTAACTGGTTCCGGTACAAACTCCAACGTATTGTTTGGTCCACTTCAAATTGCAGCAGCTCAAGGCTTAGACCCTACAAGCTGGGAAGATCTTGGCTTCTGGTTAGCAGCTGTTAACTCCGGTGCAGCTGGTATCGGTAAAATGTTGTCTCCACAATCCATCGCGATTTCCATTGGTGCCGTTGGTCCTGCTTTAAAAGCATACCTCGATAACCATAAAGAAATCAGCGCTGAAGAAGCTCGTAAATTAGAGCATGAAATTGAAGCAAGCGTTATCATGAACACAGCGTTCAAATACTTTATCGTATTCATTGTAATGCATGGCTGCATTTCCTTCTTCGGTCAACATTTCATCCATCAAATCCACAGTATTTTCTTCTAAGATACTGTTAAAAGGTAAACAAAAAGAACAGCTCATACGAGCTGTTCTTTTTTTGTAATGATGTTTCACATTTTTATTCTATTTTTTTAATTAATAGTACTTGCGTTCTACTTCCCATTTTGTGAAGGTACCGCAAGCTGCATCGATTTCAAACTCATACTCATAACCATTGTAACGAATTTCACCTTCATATTCCAAACGACCATGATCATAGTCATGCCCAAATTCAGTTACATTAGCTTGTGTTGCTCCTGGCACACGTGCTAATGCACTATTTAATGCCTCTTGCTCACTGATACCTTGAGCAGATGCAAATGCTGTTACTCCTACAGCTGCCACAGCAGCCAATACTAAGGCTTTCATAAATTTTTTCATAATAAACCTCCTATATACGATAAACTATATTGAATTTTTTAGATTTAGTCTATACATTAATTTTAATCTATAAAACGAAATATATCAAACTCAAGCTTTTGATATATAGAACACCTAATATTCCTTTATATTTCGCTATAATTTATGTGTATATAAATTATTTTTATAATGAGTTTTGTAGTTTTATAGAATTTTTTTATTAATCATGATATAATAATAAATCTAACAACAAAAATTTAATGCAGTCTGCGAAGCCCGATTCGCAGGCTTTTATTTTTCCCATATTACATATAGGAGGACTTTATGACACAAGAAAGTTCTGCCAAGGTTTCATTTATACTGGTAGTGTTCCTTGGTTTATTAACTGCCATCACACCACTTGCAACAGATTTATATTTACCAGCATTACCAATTATGCCTAGTGAGCTAAATACATCTGCATCCAATATTCAAATGACCATTGGTGTGATGACCTTTGGCGTTGCATTAGGTCAATTATTTGGAGGTCCTATTAGTGATACTATGGGCCGCAAGTTTCCTCTTATAA
The DNA here is from genome assembly GCF_938010505.1 of uncultured Veillonella sp. Lineage (GTDB taxonomy): Bacteria > Bacillota > Negativicutes > Veillonellales > Veillonellaceae > Veillonella. The sequence goes on from NZ_CALLVP010000118.1 coordinate 8,078, forward strand.
TAGGCAACTTACTTTGCGTTATCTCTAGCATAATCTGTGCTTATGCACCAAGCATTGAAATACTTTTACTAGGCCGCTTTCTACAAGGTTTAACAGGATCTGTGGGCGTTGTAATTGCTAAGGCCATCGCTCGAGATTTTGCATCTGGTCAAGAATTGACTAAGCTCTTTGCATTGCTCATGATGGTTAACGGTTTGGCACCAGTAATCGCTCCGCTCATCGGCGGTCAATTATTACTATTCACTACATGGCGCGTTATCTTCGTTATTTTAGCAATATTTTCTACTATTCTATTAGTAGGATCTCTTCTCTTTCGTGAAAGCTTACCTAAAGAAAAACGCGTTACAGGTGGCGTTGCAACTGCTACAAAGAACTACATTACGCTTATTAAAGATAAACGATTCCTGGGGCAAACACTAATTCAATTCTTTGCTTTCGGTGGATTCTTTGCGTATATCTCAGGTTCATCCTTCGTATACCAAAACATCTTCCAACTATCTGCACAAGAATTTAGCTATCTCTTTGGTATCAATAGTTGTGGTATTATCTTAGCCAGCGCTATCAGTGCCCGTTTAAGTAATGTTATAACGGTTCGCTAACTACTCACATTTAGCTTATGGCAACTAACAATCGGCTCCTTGCTATTCTTAATAGCTATGCTTTTCGAATGGCCACTTATTCCTGTAACGTCCATTCTATTCTTTACCGTATGTACAGTATCTCTATTTGGCTCTGCCTCCTTCTCTATGGCAATGGCTAAATACGGTAAAATGGCTGGAAGTGCCTCTGCAGTACTAGGCTTTGCTAGCATGTTCTCTGCAGGAATCGTATCTCCATTAGTTGGTATTGGTGGGGAATATACGGGAGTCCCAATGGGGATTACAATGCTAGTATGTGCATTGCTTTCCTTATTGTGCTTGTATAGTTTAGTAGGTAAAGAATAATCTCTTTTATGGACTTGTATGCGCCCCACAATGGGGCCCGATTACAACAGAATAATATTAGTATATAAAACCGATACCCCTTTCCTTGCTCAGAACGTTACTACGTTCCGTAAAATCGCTTCGGAAAGGGGTATTCTACTTATATTAACAATTGCTTTGGAGGCGTCCCATTGCGGAACTACATTTAATATCTCTAAGATGGCTATATCTTTGCTTCAATCGGCTAAGCACAATAACGGAAAGCGCAGGCTCAACTGATTGTAGGGAGCAAACTAAGTCGTAATGGGGCCCCGTTACAATAGAATAAATTTAGTATAAAAATAGCTCTACCTTCTTCTTGCTCAGTACGTCACTTCGTTCCGTAAAATCGCTGCGAAAAAGGTGGTGCTATTTTTATTAGTCTTTACTATGAATGAGTCCCATTACGATATAAGAGCATCAATGTAAGTACCTCGACACATGTATTATACATAATTTTAACTTGGCACTATTCTTTTTCTATACTAGTAATATGCAGTTGTATTCGGGCCCCATTATAAAATGTAAGAGATCTTATCGCTTATTCACTAACTTCCATCCCATCTCCTCTCCACTGCACTAGTTATATTTTCAATGGGACAGCTTCAAGGTGTATATAGAAAAGAACACAGCCCTCTCTGCAACGATTTTACGAAGCGTAGCGCCGTACTGAGCCAAGAGAGGACTGTGTTTTTTCTATACTAGTGTTATGTAGTTGTCACGGGGCCCTATTGAAAATATAACAGAGCACCCTTATTCAAACATTGTCGATAGTAGTAGTTTTAATCGATTTGCTTGGTTTACCGCACTGGATCCTGGATCGTAGTCGATAGCCGCAATTCGCACGTCTGGGTAGGCAGCGGATAGTGTTTTCACCATACCTTTACCTGTTACGTGGTTCGGCAAACAACCAAATGGTTGTAAGCATACGATTTGTTTAGCCCCTTTTTCGATGAGGTCGATCATATCGCCTGTGAGGAACCAGCCTTCACCGCATTGGTTACCAAGACCAATGAATTGAGCTGCTTCTTTAGCCACTTCTGTCATACGTTGTAGAGGATCAAAGTTTTTAGACGCCGCTACAGCTTTAGCGTATGGCAAGCGGTATAGTTCAAGGGCTTCACGAGCCAATGTACCAAAGAAGCCTGATAGCCATGTACCATCAAGGTGTTTCGCACGATAAGTGCTATCCATTGCACAGTACAAGAAGAAATCTAGCAAGCCAGATGTAACGACTTCGCCGCCTTCCTTTTCAATGAGTTCATTAATATGGTTGTTAGCACTTGGGTGGAATTTAACGTAAATTTCCCCTACAACGCCAACCCGAGGTTTTTGTACGTCTTTATTGACCGGCAAGTTATCAAAGTCATGGATGATTTCTTTGATGTACTTATTGTACTGACGAAGACTTGCAGATGTAATGTTTTCACGGACCTTTTTAAGCCAGTAATCACATAATGCATCGGTAGAGCCAGGGTTCTTTTCGTATGGGCGTGTAGCCAATACGCATTGCATGATAGCGTCCCCGTATACTACGGCTTGAATCATGCGATGTAAGAAGCCTTTTGTCAATTTGAAGCCCGGTTGACGTTCCATATCGCTCGCATTGAGGGATAGGATTGGCACTTGTTTCATACCAGCATCAATCAATGCTTTACGTAAGTAACCGATATAGTTTGTAGCACGACAACCACCACCAGTTTGAGAGATGATAACAGCAGTCTTCTCTACATCATATTTACCGGATAACAGTGCGGACATAAGCTGACCTACAACAATAATCGCAGGGTAACATGCATCATTATTGATATATTTCAAACCCACTTCAATATCATCACGCGTAGGCGCTGGCAACATTTCAAAGTCATATCCTTCATTTTTGAGAACTGGCTCTAAGAGGCTAAAATGCAATGGTGACATTTGTGGTACCAAGATTTTATAAGTCTTACGCATTTCTTCTGTAAAGACAACTCGATTGTAGTCGTAAGTTGGTAATTTCTCTACCACTACCTCTTCCGGCGCCTCAGGATTATGATGACGACGCAAACTACGTTCCATTACAGATTGCAAGGATCGCAAACGGATTGTCACGGCTCCAAGGTTTGTACCTTCATCGATTTTGAGCAAGGTATGGATTTTGTGGTTTGCTGAAAGTATATCTTTTACCTGATCTGCTACGATAGAATCCAGTCCACAACCAAAGGAGTTAAGCTCTACAATTTGGAATCCTTCAGTTCTACTTACAAATTCAGCGGCACGATATAGGCGACTATGGTATGACCATTGGTCTACAACGCGTAAATGCTTGATTTCATTGCCTAATGGGGCAACGCCATCTTCTGTAAGAACAGCCATACCAAGAGATGTAATAAGTTCAGGAATACCGTGGTTAATACCGGAGTCTAAATGATATGGACGGCCAGCCAATACGATTGTCGGAATTTGTTCTGCCACAAGGCGAGATACAGTTTTCTTCGTCGTTTCACGGTAGGAAGCTTTACAGTTTTCTTGTTCTTCCCAAGCAAGGTCTACAGCCTTAGCAATATCTTTCTTCTTGAGGTCCAAGAAATCCAATGCTTTCACAAGAGCCGGAACAAGGGATTTTTTATCAGCTAACGGCAAGAATGGTGCGTGGAACGGAGTATCTCCCAATACCTCTTGCATATTATTTTTGATAAGTTCTGGATAGGAAATAACCATTGGACAATGGTAATTATTGTCGCGACTAAATTCCTTAGGGCCATGTTGAATACAAGGGTACCAAATAAAGTCTACCTGTGCATTCGCTAAATCTCGAATATGACCATGTACAGCTTTTGCAGGATAGCAAGCTGTATCGGATGGAATTGTATCGATAGCCTTATTGTATTGATCCTTAGTCGTATAATCTGAAAGGATTACTTCATAACCCAAACTATTGAAGAATGTGAACCAGAATGGGAAGTCCTCATACATGTTGAGAACGCGAGGGATACCTACACGCATTTTACCTTCAAACTCAGGAATATTTTTCTTCAAGTAGTAATCAAAGTAACGACGTAATTTTACGTCTACCAAGTTAGGAACTGGCTTACGCTTCTCTTGGATCATATCGCCAGCACCGCGGTCACAACGGTTGCCAGTTACGTACGTACGACCATCGGAGAAAGCGTTAATAGTAAGCATGCAATTATTTGGGCAAAGACCACAATTGCGCATTGTCGTAGATACTTGTAAAGAATTAAGGCCTTCACTATCTAGCAATGTGCTTTCACCCTTTTGTAACTCTTCCGCCGTTTCTGCTGCAAGAAGAGCCATACCGTATGCACCCATCAACCCAGATACATCAGGGCGAATCACCTCTACGCCCATCAATTTCTCAAAGGCACGCAAAACGGATTCGTTATAGAACGTACCACCTTGTACAACGATATGATCGCCTAATTCTTTAGGATTTTTCACCTTAAGAACCTTATAAAGGGCATTTTTAATTACAGAATAAGCAAGACCTGCTGCGATATCTTGTACCGTAGCACCTTCTTTTTGAGCCTGCTTAACCTTAGAGTTCATAAATACGGTACAACGAGAGCCTAAATCGATTGGCATAGGTGCCAATAATCCTTCTTTTGCGAATTGATCGATAGGAATTCGTAGCCCCGATGCAAATGTATCAATAAAAGAGCCGCAACCAGAGGAGCAAGCTTCGTTCAACACGATATCTTCGATATACCCATCACGAACCTTACAGCATTTCATATCTTGACCGCCAATATCCAAAATAAAGGATACATCAGGGCAGAAAAAGCGGGCCGCACGATAGTGAGCCATCGTTTCTACTTCACCGATATCGATGCCGAGAGCGCGTTTAAGAAAGGCCTCGCCGTAGCCGGTTACGCCAGAGTGTGCAATATAGGCACCTTTTGGCAATAATTCATATATTTTCTCGATGATTTCACGAGATTTTTCTAATGGTTTACCATGGTTAGGACCATAATGAGAGAATATAATTTCCTTATTGCTATTGATAAGAACTACCTTAAGTGTAGTAGAACCAGCATCAATACCAAGGTAGCAAGGACCTTGAGCATCCTCGATATTCGCCTTTGGCGTTACAGCCTTAGCGTGACGAGCACGAAAATCTTCTAATTCTTGTTCATTCTTAAATAGCGGATCAACACGGTCTGTAGCTTCCATGGGAATACCGATAAGTGCACCGATTTCCTTTGTCAATTGGCCAACAGTAATCTCGCGGCACTCATCTTTCATCAATGCCGCCCCTAAAGCAATGAACAATTCACCATTCTCAGGGATAATGCGATGCGCTTCATCTAGCTCTAAGGTATCGCAAAAGCATTGGCGTAATTCAGACAAAAATGTCAACGGACCACCAAGGAACGCTACATTACCTTCGATTTTATGCCCGCATGCAAGGCCAGCAATCGTTTGATTTACAATTGCTTGGAATACAGATTTTGCAATATTTTCATGAGATGCGCCTTGGTTTAACAAAGCTTGTACGTCTGTTTTAGCAAATACGCCACAGCGTGCCGCAATTGGATAAATCGTATCAGCATTCATGGCTAATTGGTTAAGGCCAGATGCATCTGTCTGCAATAAAGTCGCCATTTGGTCAATAAAAGCACCCGTACCACCAGCACAGGAGCCATTCATACGATGTTCTGCAGTTTGACCTAAATACGTAACCTTCGCATCTTCACCACCAAGTTCGATGATAACGTCTGTCTCTGGATAGAGGGCTTTCACAGCTCGCGTTTCAGCAATAACCTCTTGTACGAATGGGATGCGCACCTTTTCGGCCATAGCCATCCCACCAGAACCAGTAATACATACATGAACAAGAGCGTCTTCATGACCAACTTGAGCCTCTTGTAACAAGGTATATACTGTGTCCAATATGTTTGCATAATGGCGTATGTACTTTTTATACAAATAATTATCGTGTTCGTCCAATAATACAACTTTAACCGTTGTAGACCCCACGTCAATCCCCATGCGTAGCATGTGCTGCATAAATACCTCTCTTTTTAACAACCGTATGACCACCTAAGTGACCATACTTATTTTTGTGAAAGTCTCACATGTAATATGTACAACATATATAATGTACTAAGCATCTAAAATAAACAATTAAATTAGATAAGGATATAATACTTTCACCAAAATATCTAAATTTTTAAATATCCTA
>NZ_CALLVP010000119.1 GCF_938010505.1 uncultured Veillonella sp.
CATATCGACGGGGAGGTTTGGCACCTCGATGTCGGCTCATCACATCCTGGGGCTGAAGTAGGTCCCAAGGGTTCGGCTGTTCGCCGATTAAAGTGGTACGTGAGCTGGGTTCAGAACGTCGTGAGACAGTTCGGTCCCTATCCATCGCGGGCGTAAGAAACTTGAAGGGGGCTGCTCCTAGTACGAGAGGACCGGAGTGGACGAACCGCTGGTGTACCAATTATCCTGCCAAGGGTACAGTTGGGTAGCTACGTTCGGGACGGATAAACGCTGAAAGCATCTAAGCGTGAAACCAGCCTTGAGATGAGGTTTCTCATAGCATAAGCTAGTAAGATCCCATGTAGACGACATGGTAGATAGGCCAGGTGTGGAAGAGCCGTGAGGTTTGGAGCTGACTGGTACTAATCGATCGAGGGCTTTACTTAAACAAAAACATTAAGCAGAATGTGCAACAAATATATATACTTCTATGTGGTTTTCAGAGTACAAACTCTGACAGATTCAGTGGCGATGGCTATGAGGATCCACCTGTTCCCATCTCGAACACAGTAGTTAAGCTCATAAACGCCGAAAGTACTTGGCTGGAGACGGCCTGGGAGGATAGGAAGCCGCTGATTAACGAAAAGAAAAAGGTCTACCGAATGGTAGGCCTTTTTCTTTTTGCTAGTCTTCGACTAGCTAACCCTGCTAGAACCGTCTCCAGCCAAGGTTGTACAAGTAGAAACTATCTGTATAAATCAATAAGACGGCTTGGGATAAATTTCATTATTTATTAATTATATTTTTCAGTTAATTGAGATTATATAATTAATAGAGCTCTAATTATAAATTTTAATAATTACTATTTATTACATATTCTATTCATGCATAGAATTATCACTTATTTATATAGATCCCTATTTAACCTAGTAAACACGTGCTTTGTAACTATCTTTTTGATATTTAATAATATACCAAAATGTACCAAAAATTACTCGTTTTACTTATATTTCATATCATTTTCACTATGTTTTCACGAACTATCTATATACTAGCTATAGTTGATTGAGATCAACTAAGGAAATGGAGGTCTACTACTAATAACTTTTACCTGTCCCTTTTACAAATAATACAAACAACACAAAACAATACAACACATAAAACAACACTTAAATACACAACAATACTCTCCCTGTGTATAAACAAAACAATACATATACAAAACTCTCTAATTATATATACCATCTCCCGTATATATAAAGGTAAAAGTTAGGTAGACATAAGAGCCCTTGAAAGAGGGCTCTTTTCCTTTTATAATCACTATTATTTTATAGATTAAAAAGGCTTTATTTCTTGACATAGTATGTAATATTTGTTAAACTAATCAAGTATCAAGCAAAGCTTGATGAACATAGGGGTATAGCTCAATTGGTAGAGTAGCGGTCTCCAAAACCGTTGGTTGTGGGTTCAAGTCCTACTGCCCCTGCCAAACTTTGGATTGCGGTCTTCGGACCGCATGTCCATAAAATTACTCGGAAAATATTAAAAAATGCTTGCGTAGCCGCAATCATTATGTTAATATAAGTGAGTACCTTGTACATGACTCAGTAGCTCAGCTGGATAGAGCGTTTGACTACGAATCAAAAGGCCAGGGGTTCGAATCCCTTCTGGGTCACCAAATTAAAGCATCACAGTAATGTGGTGCTTTTTTTATTTTGCTTTCTATATATATATTAAAAGGACTCTAGACATTTATGTAGAGTCCTTATTTGCTAATGATCTTTAATCGTTAAACTAAGTTTAATGATTGAGCATCAGGATAAAGTTTTTTAGCCTCTTCAATTGCTTCCTTCATGATAGCCTTGTTACGACTTCTAACCATACCAGGAATACGGAATAAGTCAATTATCATCCAAATACCTAAGCCGCCAGCTGTTAACCAATAGATGATGTTGATAACCGGTTTGTTTAGATAGAAATAATGAACGCCAAGGAAAAACCAAAACAGATAGGCCATTCCCGTTTCTTTCTGACGGGCTTGTGCTGTTAATACATAAGTTCTTTGTTGTTCATTTAAATCTTGTATAAGTGCTAATATATCAGGTGTCATATAATCTCCTTTGTATTATTTCGCATGTGGCTGATCAGATTCAGCTACTACGTTAACGACGATTTCTTGATCTGCAGAAATATGCTTCATAATGATGGGGATTGGCTGTTCGATGGCTTCTGCTATATTTTTAATTTGTCGCATCGCAACAGGATGAGGTGTCGTTCCATCGCTTTGAAATAATTCTTCTAATAAGTTGATTTCAGTTTGACTTAGATTCGATTTTTTTGCGAATTCTTTAATCGTCATATTATGTTGTTCGCGATAGCTTTTAATGATTTCACCGATATACATAATCGCCTCCACTTGAATTATATTAATACATTTTTATTTTATGTGAAAGTTCGATAAAACACAAGTTTGATTGTAATAACACTTCATATTATTGATAAGTAATAGATTTATATTATATGATAAATATATAGATGTATGGATATATATATATATAAGAATGAAAAGAGGTTTGCTATGAAAAGGAATAGAAAACAACTTTTAATTGTTTATATATGTTTAGCGCTAGGGATTTGGAGTGCTAGCGCGGGCATCAGCTTTAGTCAATCAAACGGCGATGCGAATCGAACAGGTCGAGATAATACGACAGTACAGCATAGGTCTGAAAAAACTGTTGACGATTCTGACCAAGGCAGTTCTGTCATTGCATCGTATTACAAGGATGGCAAAAAAAAGAAGAAAAAGAGCACTGCTGCTGAAGAGCCTAAGCTTTCAGAGAAACAAAAAGCAACTAAAGAATTGAATGAACATTCTTGGGTAGAGGAAGCGGGAAAACATCCGTTACCGTATGAGGTTGTAGAAGGGAAAGCAGTCAGTGAAGAAGAATTAGCCCACTGGTGGAAGGTTTTTAACGATCCTGTATTGGATCAATTAATTGATTTGACCCTCAAAAATAATCGGCAGTTAGAGGTAGCTCGTTCTCGAGTTAGACAAGGGCGGTTACAGTTGGGAATTGCTGAAGCACAACGATTACCTTGGCTAGATGCTTCCGGTTCATGGTCGGCTAATAGAGGTCAGGGCGAATGGGATTCGGACCGAGAAGCGATAAAGAATTTGCCTATACCTGATAAGATGACAGGAAATGTAGAAACCGGTAAATTGGGAATTGATGCGCGATGGGAAATTGATATATTCGGGAGACAAAAAGCAAAATCACGTGCTGCATCAAATGCGTTACAAGCATCACAGGCGGATTTATATTCCACCTGGGTATCATTGAGCGCGGAAACAGCATTACAGTATATGTCGTTAAGAACTTTACAGGAGCAATTGCGCATAACGGAAGAGGATGTGAAGCGTCAGCAGGAAGCGTTGGAACTGATTAAGATAAATTATCAGTCTGGTATTATCAACGAATTACCTGTACAACAGGCTACTTATGTATTATCTCAGACTAAGGCTGAAATTCCGATATTAAAAAAGAATATTACGTCGACAATGTCTGCTATTTCTATATTAACGGGAACGGTTCCGGGAGAACTGGATGTTTTGTTAATGGAAAATATTTCATTACCGACAGTGGATCCGCAAATTTTTATAGGAATACCGGCAGAAGCTTTGCGGCAAAGGCCTGATATTCAGGCGGCGGAACGGCGTATTGCGGCGCAACAACAGAAAACTAAGGCTGCAAAGGCTGACCTTAAACCTAGATTTTCACTAAATGGTAGTATAGGCTTGGAGTCATTTTCATCGGGAGGCCTTCTTTCAGCTATCGGTAAAATGATAGGAATAGGACCATCTATCACTATGCCTATTTTCAATGCCGGTGCTATTCGTAAGAATATAAAAGTACAAACGGAAAAGGAACAGGAATACTTGGCACTTTACGAAGAGACTGTTTTGAAAGCTGTTGGGGAGGTCCGAAATGCGGTGACGGATGCATCTCAGGATAATATTAAGTCTGAGAAATTGAAATCTGCTATAGAATCTGCGCAGCAAGCGGAATCATTGGCTCAAACTAATTTTGACTCTGGTATTAGTGACTACTTAAGTGTTCTTGATGCGAGACGAAATGTATTGTCTGCAAGACGGCAATATATCATGAGTCGGGGACAAGAGTTTGCTGATACCGTTCGTTTATTCAAATCCTTAGGCGGTGGTTGGGAAGCCATGGACATGAATCAGGAGGCAGAGGCGGACTCACATGCTAAGAAATAGTATGAGAAACGGGGAATGATTATGAAAGAGAAACTTGGAGTCCTTAAACGTTGGATGGCGAATAATAAAAAAAAGTGCGTAGGTATAATGATTGCTTTTCTAATAATTTTGGGTGGCGTAGGATATTATGCTTATAATCAATACGAAGCGTACATGGCCTCTCATCACATCGTGTTGCAAGGTAATGTGAATCTGCGGGAAGTGAATGTTGCATTTCGGGGAAGTGATCGGATTGCCAACCTGTTAGTGGATGAAGGTGCGGTCGTGAGTAAGGGGCAGATACTAGGATATTTAAGTTCTGATGAACGACATCTTGGCGTACAGCAGGCTAAGGATACAATTGCGGCACAGGAAGCTGTAGTTGCTAAGTTACAGGCGGGTAGTAGACCTGAAGAAATTGCTCAAGCGTCAGCACGTGTGACATCGGCAGAAGCTGCATTGCTACAATCGAAACAGGAGGCTGAAAAGTTACAAAATTCCTATAATGCTTCAAAGGGAAAAGCTGTTAGCCGCCAGGCGGTAGATGATATACAGGTAAAAGTGAAAGTGGCGGAAGCTAAATTAAACGAGGCTCAGCAGGCTTATAATCTCGCTGTAGCGGGGCCAAGACCAGAAGATATCGCTCAGGCACAAGCACAATTAGATGCAATGAAGAGTGAATTAGCTCGACAAGAGTTCTTACTAAATCAAACTGTATTGACTGCGCCTATAGATGGTGTTATAACAGCTCGATTGCTACAAGTGGGCGATATGGCTTCACCAAGTACTCCTGTATTTAAGTTGGCTGAGAATACTAAAAAGTGGGTTCGTGTATATGTAAATGAACAAGATTTAGGAAAAATTTATAATGGTATGGCTGCGGATGTGACGACAGATACATATAGGAATGAACCGATTCGCGGTACAATCGGATATATTTCATCCGTGGCGGAATTTACGCCTAAATCGGTAGAGACACAGGATGTGCGTACGACACTTGTATATGAAGTAAGGGTGTATGTGGATGATTCAGATAATCGTCTTCGATTAGGTATGCCGGCGACAGTTTCCATTGATATATAGAGGTGTACAGTGAATGATGTATATGCAATTGAAGCGTCACAATTATATAAAGAGTTTCCTATTGCCGGAGCTGATCCTAAAATAGCATTGGACCATTTGGATTTTAGGATTCAGAAAGGATGTTTAACTGCTTTGGTTGGACCCGATGGAGCAGGGAAAACAACGTTGATTCGGCTAATAGCTGGTTTACAGAAACCGACATCTGGTTCTTTGCAGGTTCTTGGTATAGATGTGAATAAATATTCGCAAGAGGTTCAGGATAGACTGAGTTATATGCCACAGAAGTTTGGACTGTATGAGGAATTATCGGTTAGCGAAAATATGAACCTGTATGCAGATTTACATGGGATTCCTTTGACCGTAAGAGCGGAACGATTTGAAAAACTGCTACACATGACAGGTCTATCAAAATTTACTAAGCGTCCGGCAGGAAAATTGTCAGGTGGTATGAAACAAAAACTCAGCTTAGCATGTACATTGGTACGCTCTCCGGAATTATTATTGTTAGATGAGCCTACAGTTGGTGTTGATCCATTTTCTAGACGAGAATTATGGGAAATTTTAGAGTCTTTAGTGAGAACTGATGGAATTAGTGTGTTGGTAAGTACTGCGTACATGGATGAGGCAGAGCGTTGTAAATCTGTTTATATCCTTAATGAAGGTCGATTTTTAGCAACTGGAACACCCTATGAATTGACTCAACTATCTGAGGGGCGATGTTTTCAGGTTCAGATACCGAAACCTTTGTGTATGCGAGATGTACAGGCTGCATTGTTGGATGATACTCGTTGTGTGGCAGATGCAGTTCCGGATGCGGGTAAGGTTAGGTACATTAAGACTCGAGAGTTACCTTTGATTCCTTGGTTAAGTGAGTATGGTATGGAGGAACAACCTGTCCATAGCCGATTAGAGGATACTTTCATGATGTTGTTGAAAGAGGCTTCGTCTACGGGAGAAACGGGAGAACCAAATTCTGATAGCATTGATTGGCATATTGATGAAAGTATAGTAGCTGAAGAACGAAAAAAATTATTGATCTCTAAAGAAGTGACAGAACAACCTATAGAAATTTCTGTATCTCATTTGGTGAGGAAATTCGGTGATTTTACGGCCGTAGCAAATACATCATTTACGGTGTATCGTGGAGAGGTATTTGGGTTATTAGGGCCAAATGGAGCTGGAAAGACAACGACATTTCGAATGTTGTGTGGTCTATTGCCTGTGACGAGCGGAGAGTTGAGAGTTGCAGGGGTTGATGTAGTTAGATCTCGTACGGCGGCACGAAATAATTTCGGATATGTAGCACAAAAATTTTCTTTGTATGGAAATTTGACGGTAATGGAAAATTTAAATTTCTTTGCTGGTGTGTATGGTCTTTACGGGCAAAATAAGCAGGAACGTATAGAGGCTGTTGTTGAGGAATTTCGCTTGACCGATGTGAAAAATATGATGGCAGGTGATTTGCCGGGCGGTTATAAACAACGCTTGTCTATGGCCACAGCATTAATCCATGAACCTAAAATTCTTTTCTTAGACGAGCCTACAAGCGGTATTGATCCACTTACACGGCGTAATTTCTGGCGGAAGATTACAGCTTTATCAAAACGGGGAACTACGATAATCGTTACTACTCATTTTATGGATGAGTCGGAATACTGTGATCGTATTATGATTCAGGATGCAGGAAAACTTGTCATATTGGGGGCGCCGGACGAAATCAGACGGATAGCCGGAAATGAGACCTACACAATGGATGAAGCGTTTATCTCTGTCATACTGGAAAAACGGAAACAGGAGGGGGACGTATGAACGGATTTATGAGACGGTTCTCCGCATTGGTATATAAGGAAACTTTGCAAGTATTGCGAGACCTAAGCACTATTTTATTAGGGGTAGTATTACCCATTCTCCTTATTATTCTTATAGGTTCGGGTATAACTTTGGATGTTAAGCATGTACCGATAGCGGTAGTGATGGAACGTCAAGATGCAATAGCACAAAGTATATATGATTCCTTAAATGGATCAGATTATTTTCAACCTATAGCGGTCCGTGATAGAAAAACGGCGGAACTATTGATGGAAAAGCGAAAGGTAGATGCCATACTTGTTATTCCACAAGATTTTTCGTCTCAACTTATACATGGTCAAGGGAAATTGCAAGGAATCTATTATGGCGTTGATACGTCAATAGCGATGAGTGTACAAAGTTATGTTACTGCTGCTATCAATCTGTGGGCTGCTAGGAATCTGCCATTCACCATGCATGGTGGGTACATAACAATGAATTATCGCATGTGGTTTAATGAGGCAAATACGAGCACTTGGTTTTTAATCCCAGGACTTATCATGATTATCATGACAATTGTATCCGTTTTTCTCACGGCTGTTGTTATGGCCAGAGAATGGGAGCGAGGTACATTTGAGGCTTTGTTCGTCACTCCTGTTAAACCCATTGAAATTATCTTGGCTAAGGTAGTGCCTTATTATGTATTGGCCATGTTGGGGTTATTGTTTTGCCTCGGTGTATCATATTTCTTTTATGAAGTGCCTATGCGCGGATCTTTGTGGATTATTTGCATGGTATCAACGTTGTATTTGATTGTTTCTTTAAATATGGGGCTACTCATATCCGCTTTTACAAAGAAACAATTCTTAGCATGCCAAGTGGCATCCCTTACTAGTTTTTTGCCTGCCTTAATATTGACGGGATTTTTATTCGATTCACATTCACAGCCTTTGGTGATTCAATATATTTCACGTCTATTACCGCCAACATATTTTTTGGAATTGTTGAAGTCGTTGTTCTTGGGTGGGAATAATTGGAATTTAATTATTAAAAATAGTGCAGTATTACTCGGATTTGCTGTTTGTTTTACGATGTTGACGATTTATATTACGCGGAAGAAGGTGGAATAATGAATTGGCGTCTGTATTGGAATCAAATTGTCTCCATCATATGGAAAGAACTATTAGCCACCTTTAAAGATCCGAAAACACGTATAATCTTGCTTTTACCTGTAATTATACAAGGATTTCTCTTCGGCTATGCCGCAACATACAATCTCAATAAGGTTCCATATGTATTGGTTGATGAAAGTCATACACAGACGGCGGCTGCATTAGAATCGACTATCAACTCATCTGGTATTTTTGATTTGTATAAATCTGTGGACTCTCCGGCTGCAATAGCGCCTCTTATTGACTCTAATAAAGTTATTATGGCGGTTATCATTCCTCAGGATTTTGAAGAAAAATTGAAGCATCGACAACCTACATCTATTACGGTTATTGCAAATGGGACGAATACAATGACTTCAGGTCTTACTGCAGCCTATATGGGGCAAATTATTTCACAATTCAATGAGACTTGGTTAGGGGCTGAGCATAAGGGGGTCATCCTTGAGTCTCGTACCTGGTATAATGAAAATCAACAGTCTTCTTGGACTTTTTTGACCGGTCTTGTTATTCTAATCAGCATGACACAAGTTATTATGTTGGGAGGATTATCTGTGGCGCGAGAGCGTGAGCAGGGGACCTTTGATCAATTATTGGTGACACCGGTATCATCAATACAGATTTTGGTGGCTAAGTCTATACCTCCTATGATAATAGGCATGTTTCAAAGTACGGTATTGTTATTATTGACTATGTTCTGGTTTCAAGTGCCGTTTCGTGGAAATATAGTTCTCGTATATGCGGTGTTATTTACATTTATATGTAGTAGTATCGGTATAGGATTATCTATTTCGGCTATTGCAAGAAATATGCAGCAAGTTCTTGTATATGTTTTAGTCTTTCTTTTTCCTCTAGCGTTATTATCGGGTCTCATCACGCCTGTTCACAACATGCCGAAACTATTGCAATATCTTACGTATGCAAATCCGATGAGGTTTTCTGTTGATGCGATGCGAAGGGTTTATTTGGAAGGGGCAGGATTGACGGATATCTGGTTTAACTTTATTCCTATGATTATCTTGACTATTGTTACTATGTCAATGGCGGGGTGGTTGTTTAGAAATCGTGTGGGATAAGTTTTTTTTCTAGCTAGTTGAATTATTAATTTCTGTTATAACAATACGGCAGAAGTACATAGCTTTTTTTTATTAATAAATATGCTTTTGCCGTATTGACGAAATGGATTAGGACTGTTAGAATAAAAGCATAGAAAACATCATATTTGGGAATAGGTGCTGAAAAGCATAATAGAGAAGCTGGTTGAATGCCAGCACGGTCCCGCCACTGTATGGTCGAGCGAGTCTAAATTAAGTCACTGGGAAACTGGGAAGGCTAGATGAGCGATGAAGCCGAGTCAGGAGAACTGCCTATTCAACATTCACCATTTGACCTACGAGAGATAGGGAGGAGAAGTTAATAGCTCCTTTTTACGTACCCGTAAAAAGGATTTTTTAGTTCTATAGGATCTAAATTGTATTATATTTGATTTAGATTTTAGTTCTATACGACCTAAATGTCGTGCTATGGTCATGGTGGATTACCTTCTTGGTATTACCAGCATGACATATGTTATGACTGTTAATATATTTTATGGTAAATGTAGGGCATGCATTTATTCATCATCATCCTAAAAAAGAGGCTGACCCAGGGTTCTAGTAGTTCGGATTCTGGGTCAGTCTCTTTTTCATTATACAAATCATAAAAAAATGATTGACGATGAATTCCATACATGATATTATTATTTCAGTTGAGACGCGGGAGTGGCGGAATTGGCAGACGCACCAGACTTAGGATCTGGCGCCTTACGGCGTGGGGGTTCAAGTCCCTTCTCCCGCACCAACTTTATTACACCTTTAGAGGTGTATTTTTTTTGCCTAAATTAGGTTTAATATGAATATTCATATCGATAAACACATACAATCTGATAGCAAGATAGGTACATAATTAACCACTATGTTATATGTTATAATAAATGAGTTAGAACTATTTAATTAATACAATCATAGTAATACTATATGGTGCAGTATGGATAATACATTAACAAAACTGCTTTCACAGAACCCATCCTTTGTGGATGGGCTAAACGCATTTCAGCGAAAGGGGAAGTCAGTTATATATGGTCTTAGCGGATCTCAAAAGAGTTTCCTCTTAAGCCAATCCTTTTCTGCAGGTCTTACAAAACCTGTAGTCATCGTAGTCCATGATAAGGACCATAAAGAAATGTGGGAAAGAGATTTAGCTTTTTTCTGGCCTAATGTGCCAGTTTTATCATTTCCTATAACAGATCATGTAGACTTTACGACTGTGGCTCGTAGTCTTGAAGACCAAGGTGCGCAGATGCGAGCATTAGCACTGTTAGCGTGGCAAGAGCCGGCAGTAGTCATTGCCAATGCTGAAGAGGTTACACAATATGTCGTATCTCCTCACTGTTTAAAGGGGCAATCGTTGCATTTTGCTTTGAATGATGCAATTGAACGTGATGTAGCCCTTGAACAATTAGTAACAATTGGATATGAACGCGTAGACCAGGTGGAACAACGTGGTCATTTTGCCGTGCGTGGAGATATTTTGGATATTTATCCTGTAAATAGTGATCATCCGATTCGTATTGAATTCTTTGGCGATGAGATTGATACATTGCGTTTCTTCTCCATTGAGAATCAACGTTCCATTGAGCAAATTGAATCCTACACGGTGACGCCTTTCTTTCTTGGTAAAAGTGATGCGGACAGTACTTTATTATCTTATGTGAAAGAGGGCACTCTGATTTATGATGAGCCTGGGCGTATTCAAGAGGCGTTAAAGAAATTCTTAAAAGAAGATCCTACACATCGTAAAAATCATTGTGATTGGAATGAACTACAACGCACTGTAGATTCTATGAATCAAGTGGCTTTCACATTTATGCAACAACGCTCTATTGGTCTCACTGGATTTAACCCTATTGGTATTCAAGGGAAGACGATGACGAGTTTTGAGCGTCAAATTCCACTATTAACAGATGAAATTAAACAATGGCATCGTTTACATCATCAAGTGGTGCTAGTACTAAATAACCAGCAACGACGAGAAGGTATTGAGCGTGCACTTGAAGGGGAGCATATTGCATTTACTCATAGTGACACATGGATTGCTAAGCCTAATACCGTTGTTATTTTAAATGGGTTATTAACAGATGGCTTTGAATTGCCTAATAGCCATCTTGTGGTTGTCGTAGAAGGCAATATTTACGGACAGCAAAAGCGCAAGCTTCGGAATAAGCCTAAAAAGGGCCAAGAAATCAATTATTTTACCGATTTAACGCCTGGTGACTATGTGGTGCATAGTATGCACGGTATTGGCAAGTATATTGGTCTCAAAACAATTGAAACGGAAGGCTTTCACCGTGATTATATTGAAATTGCTTACGCAGGAACGGATAAATTATTCTTACCAGCCAATAATTTAGATCAACTACAAAAATATATTGGCAATGAAGGTGATGTGCCACAGATTCATAAGATGGGTGGTCGTGACTGGAGTAAGGTTGTTACAAAGGCAAAAAAATCCATTGATGATTTGGCAGATAAGCTCGTTGAGATATATGCACAACGAGAAATCACAGAAGGCTTTGCATTCTTACCAGATCAACCATGGCAGCAAGAGTTTGAAGATGCATTCCCATACGAGGAAACGGAAGACCAATTACAAGCTACGGCAGAAATTAAAGAGTCTATGGAGCGACCTGTTCCAATGGACCGGTTGCTAGCCGGTGATGTAGGCTTTGGTAAAACGGAAGTGGCTATGCGTGCCATTTTCAAGGCCGTTATGAGCGGTAAACAAGTGGCAGTACTTGTGCCGACCACGGTATTAGCACAGCAACATTTCCAAACCTTTTTAAATCGATTTGCTCCATTTGGGGTTAAAGTAGATGTACTCAATCGATTCCGCACTACATCAGAGAAAAAGCAAGTTCTTAAAGGTGTAGAGGATGGTTCCATAGATGTCCTTATTGGGACTCATTCATTGCTCAACAAAAAGGTTGTATTTAAGGACTTAGGCTTGCTTGTAGTAGATGAGGAGCAACGCTTTGGGGTAGCACAGAAAGAAAAGTGGAAAGAGTGGGCTAGTAATATCGATGTACTCACCTTGAGTGCTACACCGATTCCGCGGACCTTACATATGTCCCTTGTTGGGGTTCGAGAGATGTCTGTTATCAATACTCCGCCAGAGGAGCGCTTGCCAGTTCAAACCTATGTGGTGGAATATGATATGAACCTCATTGCCGATGCTATCAAGCGAGAATTGGCGCGGGGCGGACAGGTTTACTTTGTATATAACCGTGTTGCATCTATTAACCATATGGGAGAGCTATTAGCGGCTGCCTTGCCTGATTTACGCTATGCTATCGCTCATGGACAGATGACGGGCCGTCAAATTGAGGAGATTATGACCGATTTCTATGAAGGCCATTATGATGTACTCTTGTCCACGAGTATCATTGAAACCGGATTAGATATTCCTAATGCAAATACTATCATCATTTATGATGCGGACCGCTTGGGTTTATCTCAACTATACCAAATGCGCGGTCGCGTTGGGCGCTCTCGTAGACGTGCCTATGCATACTTTATGTATCGACCAGATAAAATGCTCTCAGAGGCTGCAGAAAAGCGTTTAAAAGCTATTGAAGAGTTCACCGAGCTCGGTGCAGGTTTTAAGTTGGCCATGCGAGATCTAGAAATTCGCGGTGCCGGTAATCTCTTAGGTTCACAGCAACATGGTAATATCGCATCTGTTGGCTTTGGCATGTACGTGAGCATGTTAGAAGAGGCGATTGCAAAGGCTCAACATAAAGAGATTGAGCGAGACGTATCCATTGATCCAGCCATCGACTTAGAGGTAGATGCTTTTATTGACGATGCATATATCAAAGACAGTGCTCGTAAGATTTCTGTATACCAACGATTGTTACATATTAAATCTAAAGAGCAACTCGACGATATGACGGATGAGCTCATTGATCGCTTCGGTACACCAACCGACCCAGTAGACCGTTTGTTGCGCATTGCTCAAATTAAGGAACAAGCACGATTACTGGGCATTAAGAGTATCGTCCGTAGAGATAAGCAGCTCACCATCCATTGGCATGACGATTCTAAAATGGCCGATTGGAATATGGGGGCTGTACGAGAAGATTTATGGAAAAAAATGAAGTTTATGGATACCAAACCAGCCACATTATATGTGAGCCTTAATGGTATGAAAGGTTCTATTTTGACCATTACGGAAGCGGTGATAAAGGCTCTTAGCCTCAAGTCACCGACTAAGGAGGGCCTATGAATCGATTTTTAAAGGGTGCCATGATTTTAACCTTAGCCGGTATTATCGTGAAGGTCATCGGTGCGTTTAGTAAAGTTCTTATCGCACGGATTTTAGGTGGTGAAGGGATTGGCCTATATATGATGGCCTATCCAATCTATCAAATTATCGTTAGTATTTCTGCTGCAGGTATTCCTGTAGCTATATCTATCATGATTGCGGAAAAGCTCGCTAATGATGATATGCGAGGCGTACAACAAGTATTTTCTGTATCATTAAGGGTACTCGCTATTTTAGGTCTTGTGTTCAGTTTGGCCTTATATGGTAGTGCACAATGGCTCGTAGATAATCAAATCATCACCGATCCACGTGCTTTAATTGCCATTCAGCTATTATCTCCAGCCATTTTTGTAGTGACTATCCTCAGCTGTTTTAGAGGGTATTTCCAAGGTTTCCAATATATGGTACCTACTGGTACGAGTCAAGTGTTTGAACAAATCTTCCGCGTGTCTTCTATGGTAGGTTTGGCATACTACTTCATTGATCGTGGACTCCATTTGGCGGCAGGTGGTGCAACCTTTGCTACATTTCCCGGCGTATTGGCGGGCTTACTCGTATTAATTTACTTTTACTATCGACAACGGAATATCCGTGAGCAGATGCTTTCACAACAGAATCCTAATGTAATTAGTGAAAGTAACAGTACCGTGATTAAACGCTTGTTTAGCCTAGCTATACCTGTTTCTATGGCGAATATTATGCTTCCTATGGTATCGCTAATAGATACATTTATCGTGCCAAAACGATTGATGGATATTGGATACTATCTCAATGAAGCAACGACGCAATTTGGCTATCTCACGGGGATGGCAACATCTTTGATTGGGTTACCGATTATTTTAACTACCTCCTTAGCGGCTAGTCTTGTACCTGCCGTATCTGAGGCACATACTCAAGGCAATGTACATCGTATCGTGCAACGGGCGGAGACGGCTATTAAAATTGCCAATATGTTCACTATTCCAGCTTGTATCGGACTTTGTGTGTTAGCTACACCAATATCACAGTTGATATATGCAACACCTCATGCCGGACCAGTTATCGCTGTTATTAGTTTGAGTATTGTTTTCCTCGGATGGCAGCAGATTACTGCAGGGGTTTTACAAGGTTTAGGCAGAACCGTGATTCCTATGGTGTCGATTTTTATTGGCTTATTAGCAAAGACTTTTTTAGATTATAAATTGACGGGTACTGTTGAGCTAGGTATTAATGGTGCGGCTTGGGCGACGAATTTTAACTTTGCCATTGCAGCGTTTATCAACTATATATTTGTAAAAAAATATGTAGGTTCGGTACTCAATAAATTAGAATTATTAAAAATAGTAGTATCCGCCATGGCTATGGGCGGCGCTACACAAGTTATTTATGCGAGCACTGTTGAATTATTAGGCAATGGTGGTGCGGTGGCTGCAGCAATTGTAGTGGCTATTTTGGTATATTGTTTATCGTTATGGCTTACTAAAGCTGTAGTAAAAGACGATATGTACCATTTCCCGATTATTGGCAAGCGCTTACAAGCTCGACGCAATAGGGAGGAGGCAAAGCTATATGAAGAACAATACTGATGTGCAACCCTTAGTCGACGTAGTGAAAGCTTTACGTGCACCAAATGGTTGCCCATGGGATCAAAAGCAAACGCATGAATCCTTACGTCGCTATTTTATAGAGGAAACCTATGAAGTAGTAGATGCCATTGATAATAAAGATATGCCTAATCTTCGTGAAGAACTAGGCGATGTATTATTACAAGTTGTCTTTCACAGTCAATTGGCAGAGGAAGCTGGTCATTTTACGTTGCAAGATGTAATTAATGATGTTACTGAAAAAATGATTAGTCGTCATCCTCGTGTTTTTAACCCAGAAAAAAATGAAAAATCATACACTTGGGATGAATTAAAGGCTCAAGAAAAGAAAAATATACAAAATTCTGTATTAGATGGTGTTTCTAAAAGTTTGCCTGCTTTAGTAGCTGCTTGCAAGCTTCAAGAAAAGGCCGCGAAGCTAGGTTTTGACTGGGACGAGCTCGATCCTGTTTGGGCTAAAGTTTCCGAAGAAATGGGGGAATTTAAGGAGGCTATTGATCAAAATAATAGAGAAAATATGGAAAAAGAAGCAGGAGATGTGCTTTTCTCCTTGATTAATCTATTCAGATGGTATAAAATAAGCGGTGAAAATGCACTAAATCGCACAAACACAAAGTTCCGACAGCGTTTTTTACATGTAGAAGCTTGTGTTAACCAAAGCGATCGCTCATGGGAAAACTTTTCATTAGCTGAGCTGGATGCTTTTTGGGAGGAGGCTAAAGTGCAGGAAAAGTAGCCTGGAGGTTTGCATACTTCTAAGGTATTGTATTTTTAAGGAGGTTCTGTCATGAACAAAACAGAATTAATCGCAAGTGTTGCACAAAAAACTGAATTAACTAAAAAAGACGCTGAAAAAGCGGTAAAAGCTGTATTTGACACAGTTGCTCAAGAATTAGCAGCTGGTGGTAAAGTACAAGTTATCGGCTTCGGTACTTTCGAAGTTCGTGAACGTGCAGCTCGTGAAGGCCGTAACCCACAAAACGGTAAAACTATCACAATTGCAGCTTCCAAATCCCCTGCATTCAAAGCTGGTAAAGGTTTGAAAGAACAAGTTAACGCTGCAAAAGCTAAAAAACGCAAAAAATAATCCATATTGGATATGAAAGAGACCCTTCGAGGTCTCTTTTTTTTATCTATTTATGGTATAATGCACAGAGAAAGGGTGCATTATGAATAACGATACATCACGGAAGGTTCTCATTGTGTCCGCCTCAATCGGGACTGGACATATGCAGGCCGCAAGAGCCATAGAAGAATATTGGAAAGAAAAAGAGCCGCAAGCATCGATTACCCATGTTGATTTTCTTGATACAGAAACTATGTCTGTAGAGCATTTAATCAAGGGTACCTATATCAAGATGATTGACGTATTCCCCATGCTCTATGACATGATTTATCGCGTATCAAAAGGGGAAAAACGAGGTACTATTATGCAAACTGCATTATCGTACCTATTAAAAAGTCGCATGCTCAAGTTAGTACAACAAGAAGAGCCAGATGTAATGGTCTTTACGCATCCATTTCCTTGTGGGGCTGCATCGATTTTAAAGCGTCAAGGTCATATTGATGTACCGCTAGTGGCTATTATGACAGATTTTAGTAGCCATCAGTTTTGGCTCTACCCACAGATCGATACTTACTATGTAGCCACAGAGTCTATGGTAACTGAAATGGTAGCTTCTGGTATCGATGAATCTCGCATCCATGTATCTGGCATTCCTGTGCGTCGTTCCTTTTTCCGTGATGCAATTGAAGAGTATAGCTTAGAGGAACCTGTGAAAGTACTCGTTATGGGCGGTGGACTTGGTTTAGGCTCTCTAGAAACGGCGTTACAGCATTTAGATGAAGTAAATGGTATTGATGAAATTACAGTCGTAGCCGGCCAAAATACATCTCTCTATGAATCCTTAGTTGTCCTTAGTGTTTCCATGAAAACAAAGACTACTGTATATGGGTATACCACAAACATTTCAGAGCTTATGAAATCATCGTCTTTGCTCGTTACAAAGCCTGGTGCGTTAACGTGTATGGAGGCTGTTACAATTGGATTGCCGATGGTATTCTTTAATGCTATTCCGGGACAAGAAGAGGCCAATGCAGAATTATTAGAGCAACGAGGTTGTGCCCGCTGGGCTCGTGATATTCACAACTTAGAAGATGTGGTAACTGCACTTTTAATTAATTCTCCGCGACTACAACAAATGTCTGAGCGTGCTCGTGAATGGCAGGTGGATGGGGCTGCTGATATCGTAAATAGTCTCATTGAAATCTTAGATGCTAGTACACAAGATGAATTGGTAAAAGCTGAAGAGGCTCTTAGCTAATCAGCGTAAAAAAAGCGATGACCTAAAAGGCCATCGCTTTTTTTTATTGATATTGTTCAATATGTTCTTGTCGAAGTTTTTGCAAAGTAGCCAGAAAAGCATCTGTACTTTCGGCACCATCCAATAAATCTTTTAATTGGTAGGAGTCATCAAGGGTAACACTCCATTGGAAGGAGTCATTATCGTCGTATACATTGAATACGATTGGTGCCTCTAAGTCCTCTAGCATATAGCCGTCATCATCGGACACAGTTGCATAAGTGCCATCCTCTAAGAGCTCAGTAAATAATGTGTCATACCCATCAATGTCGATAAGTTCAAAGTTGATACTTTCATAAAAGTCTAAAACGATATCCGTCGCCATGTGGACCTCCTCATGAATATATATGTTACGTTTATTCTACTGAGGGCGCCTGTTACTGTCAATGGTAATGTGTAGTATAATAAATAACAGAATTACAAAATAGGAGCGGAACATGAATGTTATTAGTTTACAGAACATAGAAAAATCATATGGCACAAGGCTGTTGTTTAAAGATGTGAATATTACTTTTACAACGGAAAAACGATTAGGTCTTGTGGGCATCAACGGAACGGGTAAGTCTACATTTCTAAAAATATTAGCAGGGCAAATGGAAGCTGATAAAGGTATCATTGAGCGTAATGGTAAGGCTAGCATTCATTACTTAGCGCAGACACCTGATTTTGATGCGGAATCTACCTTATTAGAAGCCGTTCTTGATGGAGATCATCCTCGGTTGCAAATGGTAAAAGCCTTTGAACGTATTAGTCGTGAGTACCGCCAAATGCAAGAGTCTGGTAGTGATGATGCTAAATTGTCTCGTAACTATATGAATGCATTGGAGCAAATGGATCAACAAGACGGGTGGCAGGTAGAACAAGAGGCGCGTATTATTTTATCTAAACTGGGTTTTCCTGAGGTGGAACAGAAGGTAGCCGTGTTGTCAGGGGGGCAAAAGCGTCGTCTTGCATTGGGGCAAGCATTGCTATATCCATGTGATTTATTATTGCTAGATGAACCGACTAACCATTTGGATGAAGATAGTATCGATTGGCTGGAGTCGTATTTGAGTGCTCGCCAAGGAGGATTATTAATTAGTACCCATGACAGATATTTCCTGGATTCCGTATGTAATGGTATTTTAGAGCTATCTAATCGTCGTATGTATCAATATGATGGTAATTACGAAGAGTTTATCGTTTTGAAAGCAGATCGAGAGGCTCGTGAAGCTGCTACGGAAGAAAAACGACGTCAATTTTTAAAACGAGAAATCGAATGGGTACGTCGTGGTGCTCTGGCTAGAACTACAAAACAAAAGGCTCGTCTTGACCGTTACGAAAAATTAAAGAATATGGAGAAAACCCGTCGTCCGGATCAAATGGATCCTATTGCGCTGAAGACACGTTTAGGAAAAACCATCTTTGATATTGAGCATTTAGAGTTTTATTTTGATGAACGTCCTATGATTAAGGACTTTACCTATCACGTGGTACGCCATGATCGTATCGGTATAGTAGGGCCCAATGGTGTTGGTAAGTCTACCTTTATGAATATCCTTGATGGCACCTACGAAGCGACGAGAGGCACTATCGGTAAAGGTGAGACCGTTCGCATTGCTCATTTTAAACAAGAGCTACCTGAATTTGATGAAGATATGCGCGTTCTCGATTATATTCGTGAGGACCACTCTTATATGGTACTCGCTGATGGATCTACATTGAGCGCAGGACAAATCCTTGAGCGATTCCTTTTTACCCCAGAATTACATGGTGTACCGATTCGAAAACTCTCTGGCGGGGAACGTCGTCGTTTATACCTCTTAAAATTGTTGATGAGCGCCCCTAACGTATTATTGCTGGACGAACCGACGAATGATCTTGATATTCCAACATTGGAGGTATTAGAGGATTTCCTTGACTCCTTTAGTGGCGTCATCATTACAGTTTGTCACGATCGGTACTTCCTAGACCGCGTAGTAGATAAATTATTTGTCTTTACCGGCGATGGGCATATTGAAATCGTTCATGGCTCCTATTCTGACTACAAGGATGCTCTTGATGAAAGTAGTGGCAGCAAGCGCCCATTCTATATGCCAAATGATAATATACCGGCTAATTCCAAAGCCGTACGAGCTGTAGAAGGTGGAGAGGCTGATACCGATGACTCTGTTGACAATCAATCAAATACGTCAGATATCTTTGGAAATGACAATGTAGTAGCGGTTGGTGAAACAGATACTTTCAAAGCAATACTAAAGAAGGGCCTCAATAAAGCAGAGGAAGCGGAGTATGCCAAAATTATGGATGAATTGCCAAAGCTAGAACATTTAGTAAAAGGCCTCGATGTTATGATAAGCCAAGTGGCTACTGATTATGAAAAAATGCAGTCACTGATGGAGGAACGAGAAGAAACACAGGCCCAAATAGATGCGCTCACTGAACGGTGGATAGAATTAGAGGAACGCCTATAATTCCTTTTATCATGCCATTTTTTAATATCTGCTATGCAAAGGAATTACGTGTAAGTTTATTGATAAAACTCACAATGTATAGTATAATTTCTACGATTAACGATAACAACGTTACCTAAGTAGGAGGAACTCATGAGTAAGTACCAATTTTTAGACCGTCGCGTACCAATTGAAGACGGAAATATTGCATTAGTACAAGATTTAACTAAATGTAAAAACTGCTCCTTATGTCGTAAAGCTTGTGCTGTAGACATGGGTGTATTTGATTATTATGATTTAACAACTAATGGAGATCATCCAATTTGTATTCATTGTGGTCAATGTGCATCTATTTGCCCGTTCGATTCCATTAATGAACGCTCTGAAATTGATGAAGTAAAAGCAGCTATTGCTGACCCTAATAAAATCGTCATTTTCCAAACTGCGCCTGCCGTGCGTGTTGGTTTGGGCGAGGAATTCGGCCTTGAGGCTGGTACATTTGTAGAAGGTAAAATGGTAGCCGCTCTTCGTAAATTGGGTGGCGACTATATCCTTGATACAAACTTTGGTGCGGACATGACTATCATGGAAGAAGCATCTGAGTTATTAGAACGTGTTATTAATAGTGATGCAGTATTGCCTCAATTCACATCTTGTTGTCCTGCTTGGGTTAAGTTTGCGGAAACATTCTATCCAGAATTCTTGCCAAACCTATCTACGGCTAAGAGCCCAATTGCTATGCAAGCGCCTACACAAAAAACATACTTTGCTGAAAAAATGGGCCTTGATGCAAAACAAATCGTGGCTGTTGCAGTAACACCATGTACAGCTAAGAAATTTGAAATTCGTCGCGATGAAATGAATTCCTCCGCGGAATACTGGAATACACCAGAAATGCGCGATACAGACTACTGTATTACTACACGGGAACTTGCAAAATGGTTGCGCGCAGAAGAAATCAACTTCGATGATCTTGAAGATTCTGCTTTTGACCCATTGATGGGCGAAGCCTCTGGTGGTGGTATCATCTTCGGTAACACTGGTGGCGTTATG
The DNA here is from genome assembly GCF_938010505.1 of uncultured Veillonella sp. Lineage (GTDB taxonomy): Bacteria > Bacillota > Negativicutes > Veillonellales > Veillonellaceae > Veillonella. The sequence goes on from NZ_CALLVP010000119.1 coordinate 21,070, forward strand.
GAAGCGGCTATGCGTGCGGCTTACAAAATGGCGACAGGTGAAGATGCACCTGAAACATTGATTCCATTCGAAGCTATTCGCGGCATGGACGGTGCGCGTGAAGCGGACGTAGTGATTGGCGATAAAACATTACATGTAGCGGCAGTTCATGGTACCGGTAATTTGCGTAAGTTCATCGAACGCATGCGTGCAGAAAATATCCATTATGACTTCATCGAAGTAATGGCTTGTCGTGGTGGCTGTATCGGTGGTGGTGGTCAACCACGCGTTAAATTACCGATGGCTGACAAAGCTCGTGAAGCTCGTATTGCATCCTTGTATACTCGCGATGCGGAAGTAACGGTAAAAGCAGCTTGTGATAATCCAGATATTCAAAAATTGTATGCTGAGTTCTTTGATGGCAAACCTATGAGCCACAAAGCACATCACATGTTGCATACTACCTTTGTGAGTCGTGCTGAAGACTTAGGTCCTAACGGTGCTTGCACACCTGCTACATGCCCTACATCTGTGCCTAACTTGAAAAAGGCAGCAGATGCGGCTAAAGCAGCGGCGGAAGCTAACAGCTAATAATTAATGGTTAATATAAAGCACTAAGGTAATTAACAAATATATAAAGCAGATAGTTGATGTTTTACTCAGCTAGCTGCTTTTTTGCTTTACCGGCTTTCGCAGAAGTGGATAATACATATGCCATATACGTATAGGGGTTAAAATATAGAGATTGGTAAATTGGTTTAGGAATTACCTTTAGTGTGCTATAATTAAATTATTAATATAGAAGCAATCAATACTGTTTCGGGAGGATCTTCATGGCTTTTAAATTAAAAGGAAAAGAAGAAAAATTTTTCAGTATTTTGGAAAAACATGCTGCGCTTACTTATGAAAGTGCAGAAATGATGGAACGTGTGTTTAAAGGCGATATCTCTAAAGAAGAGGCTTTTCTTGAAATTGATACAAAGGAAAAAGCGGCCGATGAATTAGTAAACGAAACTGTAGAGCGTTTGCGCAAAACATTCATCACTCCAATGGATCGTGAAGATATTCAGCTTTTAATTGATCAACTGGATACTACATTGGATAATATCAAAGAAATCATGGATAAAATGGTTATGTATCACGTTGGTAAACCAAGCGATGGTGCTATTCGTATGAGTGAAATCGTTGTTAAATGCGTTAAGCATATCAACAAATCTATTGGTTATATGGGTAGCCTAAAAAAGGACCATGTGAAGGTAGAAGGTCGTGTTCACCAAGTATTGAAACTTGAGTCTGAAGCGGATAATATTTACCACGAAGAAATGGCTAAGCTTTTTACAGAGTGCAAAGATCCAATTGAAATTATCAAATGGAAGGAAATCCTTAGTTCCATGGAAGATGTAATCGATGGTTGCGAGGATTTGGTTGGTACATTCCGCCGGGTAGTATTGAAGTATGCTTGATGCTCATTATTTAGTATGGCTAGTAGTCTTTTTAGCATTAGCTTTCGACTATATCAATGGCTTTCACGATACAGCGAATGCTATTGCTACCTCCGTTTCAACTCGAGCTATTGCGCCTAAAAAGGCGATTATGATGACTGCAGCGCTTAACTTCTTGGGCGCCATGGTTAGTACCGGTGTTGCGAAGACAATCGGTGGCGACATCGTTATGTCTGCATCTCTCATCAATAGTAGCATCATTGCAGCAGCCCTTATTGGTGCCATAACATGGAATTTATTAACTTGGTATTGGGGTATTCCTAGTTCTTCGTCCCATGCGCTTATCGGTGGTATCATCGGTGCCGTAGGTTGGTCTGTAGGTTTTGATGCTCTAAATGAGGCAGGTATATTAAAAATTTTCTTATCCCTCATTTTATCGCCAATCGTAGCCATGATTGGGGGCTATATTGTGATGAAAGTTTTGCTTCTCATCTTTGGTAGATTTTCTCCAATCGTATTAAATGATAGATTTAGATCCATGCAAATTGTATCTGCCGTTATGATGGCCTTTTCTCATGGTTCTAATGACGCGCAAAAGGCGATGGGTATCATTACGTTAACATTGCTTAGTGGCGGTTATATTGATACATTAGACGTACCTTTATGGGTTAAGTTATGTTGTGCTACTGCAATGGCATTAGGTACTGCAGCCGGTGGTTGGAAAATTATTTCCACTATGGGTACTAAAATTTTCAAACTAGAAACAATTAATGGCTTTGCTGCAGATTTGAACTCTGCCATTACTATTTTTACAGCTACATTCCTGCATTTGCCTGTAAGTACTACACATGTTGTAAGTGGTTCTTTACTAGGTGTAGGTT
>NZ_CALLVP010000120.1 GCF_938010505.1 uncultured Veillonella sp.
AATCAACGGGGAATAATAGTCCCATAATAGTTCCACTATGAGCGATGATTGTTCCCACACTATTATAAAAATTACCTATATCGTGAAAGTCATATAAATTGGGTTTATATAAGATACGCTGATTACCAAAGGCACTTAATGTAGCGGCTTGGCCTATGAGCTTTATATCATGCGTAGCAAGACCTCGTTTAAATAAATCTAGGGACTCTTGTATTATCGGTTCTTTTTCTAAAATTTTATTATGTAAATCTGCTTGCTTATTAAAGCTAACCGTATCAATGCTACCGCCTTCATCAAAGACAAGTATTTTTAAAGGTGGACACATACCTAATGGTTGAGAGATAGTACCTTTAATATAATCAAATTGAGTTACTCCTTGATGAAAAGAGGCATCCGTAGGCTCTACAGATAGACAAATTTGCTCAAGTTCTTTTAAAGATAAATCATAATCCATAGCCAAGGCCGTAGCCATAGCTGTCACTGAAATATCTGCCGAACTTGAAGCCATGCCCTTTCCTTGCAGAATATCAGATCTTACATACACAGGCGGACAAATCTGATCTTTCTTTTTTTGTTGGATCAAATCTTGTACTAGCTTATGAGCTTGAGCAGATTTTGGTTGAAGTGCACAATAGGTTTTAGAAAAAGGATGTATTACATTACTTAATGCGTAGGAGTATCGGTTAATAGGACAAGTCACTAAAAATGATTGTCCATCAATAGAACCTTGTAGAAATTCCCCGCATGTACCTGGGGCTCTTACATAATAGGTCACATTAAACTCCTTTCACATTAATTAAATTATAATCTGTAAAATTAATAACAACTTTGATATTTAAAATATCAAAATTAGAGCATAATTGGATTACTAGCGACCGTAGCTGATAATAAAGATAAAATTATGATATATACCAAAATCAATAATACCTCAGTCACTTCTATAACAAATCCATATGTATCACCAGTAGTACCGCCCAGCTCCTTTACAATATAACGGTTTAGTAATTGGTTGATAATATATGCAATTATCATACTTATAATATTGATTTGAAAAACACCTATCGTAGCATATACTAAGATGCCTATTCCTACCATATAACCTACATCAGGTACTGCAAAGATTGCATATGCACCATATAAAAGTGAATATAATACTAAACCGATCAATAGTAATACGATAGGCATAAAAAACGTAGATATTGTATTGTAAGTAATGACATGTTTAGGTGCAAAATTGGCAAAAGCAGCGCCCATCCCCTGTTCTCTCGCATACGGATAAGAGCGAATACTAAAAACCATGGACCAACGGCTCATTAATGGCATCATAATGAGAACCATAGGTATGATCTCAGGATTAGGAATTGAAGCTAATAGTTGCCATTTTAAAAGTGTAACAAATACAAAAGCAACCACCCCAAAAGAGCCTATACGGCTGTCTTTCATGATTTCTAGTTTACGTTCTCTGTCACGTCCAGAAAATAAACCATCACTAGTATCCATTAAGCCATCAGCGTGCAGGCCGCCAGTCAATAAAAACTCAGCTACTACGATGATTAACATCAATGGCATAATTGGAATAAATGGCGATAATACGCCATACAATATAGCTAATATGAGTCCAATAATAAGGCCTACATAAGGAAAGGCCACTACCGATTTACCAAAGTCCTCTACAGACCATTCATTTTGATTTACAAGTTTTAAGCGCGTTAAAAATTGTAATGCTATAAAAAAAGGTGTCATTATACATTCATCCCATAAGTAATGGCTGTACTAATGATGACCATTAGTATAGTCGTAACATACATCATATAAATAGTTCGTGTAATATGGTTTCGATTCAACCTTTCAATAGGGTCACCCATATATTCGCGAAAGGTCATTTTTTTGAAATATTGATTGTAACCACCTAAGCGAATATGTAAAGCTCCTGCAACTGGTGCTTCTGCGTAACCACCATTAGGGCTTGGATGTTTCTTAGCATCGCGCAAACCAATTTGGACCGCTTTTTTTGCATCAAACCGTAAAATAAAAGCAGAAATTACAAGTAATACAAACGTAAGTCTTGCAGGAATCCAATTTAATATATCATCAAAGCGTGCAGCTACGCGACCAAAGTACAAGTACTTTTGATTTTTATAGCCCAACATAGAATCCATAGTATTAGCAGTTCTATAAAGAATAGCCCCTACAGGACCACCGATAATAAAAAAGAATAAGGGCGCAATTATGCCATCTACAGTATTTTCCGCAATAGTTTCTACTGTAGCACGAGTAATTTCACTTTCATCTAGGTCTTCAGTATCACGTCCCACAATCCATGATAAACGTTTACGAGCTTCTACGATATTACCTTGTTTTATTAACTGACTAATTGTAAAGCCTGCACCAGCCAATGAACGTGGAGAAATGGCAATGTAAAGGATTACTACTTCTAGAGCGTAGTATACCCACTCATGTATTACTCCACCTAGCCATAATAGTAAAGATATTATGATATATACAGATACAAGAATTAAACCTACTGCAATGCCACCGTACCACAATTTCTTCGTATCATTATCAGTATCCTTATAAAGAACAGCTTCAAAAAAGGATATTATACGGCCAATAATGGCAACGGGATGGTATTTGCTATTAGGATCCCCAATGATTATATCCAATAGAAATGCTAAGACTGGTACACACACAAAGCTATACTTTGAAAACCAGTGAAAAATTGCTAAATGTTCCATATATCTCCTCTACTATCCCAAGGTAGACATAATATAATCCATATCTAAATGTTCCTCCACAATATCAGCTAAGCGATTATATGCCGTATTTTTATGGTCAAAATAATGGAATACTACATCTAATGGTTGTAAGCCTTTACGTTCACGTAATTGATTGATAATAAATCGTCTGAATTCGTCATTATCAAATACACCGTGAATATATGTGCCCATTACTTGGTGATTGCCATCAATAAAACCATCGATAACATTTACAGTCTCTTCACTGCGACTTGTAATTGTAAAGCAACGAGACACTGAATCTACTAATGGTGTAGTATCACCCATATGAATTTCATAGCCTACTAAATTTTCACCTGTGAAAGTACCATTTAAGAACTGTAAATTAGAAACATTAAATTGTACTTGATGGGTAGTTTTTTGATCCTTCATTGTCGTGGAGGATTCAACAAGGCCAAGTCCTTCGATTTCCTCGATATCTCCTTCCATATGATGCGGATCATAAATAGTTTTACCTAACATTTGGTTACCGCCACAAATACCGATAACAGGTATACCTTGGGCAGCTAATTTTTTTATTTCATCAGCAAAGCCCGTATCACGTAAATACGTCAAGTCGGCCAATGTATTTTTAGAACCTGGTAAAATGATTAAATCTGGCTTTCCAATAACATCTCCAGGGCCTACAAAACGAACTGATACATCTGGCTCATAGTTAAGTGCATCAAAGTCTGTAAAATTTGAGATTTTAGGTGTTTGCATAACTACAACTTGAATATCTTTAGACCCACTATTGCGTTTGTGCTCTAATGCAACGGAATCTTCTTCATCGATATCAAGGTTTTCAATGGCAGGAATAACACCCACCACTTTTTTACCTGTTTTATCTTCAATGAATCTAAGAGCTGGTTCTAATAGTTTGATATCACCGCGGAATTTATTGATAACGATGCCTTTGATAAGATCGCGTTCTTCTGGTTCTAATAGTTCTAAAGTACCAACAATAGATGCAATAGCACCACCACGGTCTATATCTGCAATAAGATATACTGGAGCTTGAGTCATTTTAGCAATACGCATATTTACAATGTCATTTGCTTTTAAGTTAACTTCTGCAGGGCTACCAGCACCTTCGATAACCATCATATCAAAATTTGAGTCTAAGAAGTCGATAGATTCTTTAACCTTATCTAAAGCGGTTAGAGAATATTTAGTATGATATTCTTTAGCACTATATACACCAACAGGTTTTCCCATCAATACAACTTGAGACGATTGATTACCTGTAGGTTTTAATAAAACAGGATTCATTTGAACAATTGGATCAATGCCAGCTGCTTCGGCTTGAGCTACTTGAGCACGACCAATTTCATCGCCCCATTTTGTCACATAAGAATTGAGGGCCATATTTTGTGCTTTAAAAGGAACAGTCTTAAAACCTTTTCTATAAAAGATACGGCATAATGCAGTACAAAGAATACTTTTACCTACATTAGAGCTCGTCCCTTGAAACATTATTTTCTTAGCCATTTATATGAACCTCCTGTGATTTCAATTCAATGGTAACACCACTAATTGTTAAATAGAGTTTATCTGCAACAGAAGCTACTGCTCGATTCACGCGACCAGCAATATCTCTAAAATATCTAGCCAGTTTATTATCCGGCACGATACCTAAACCAATTTCATTGGTCACAAATATAACAGTTTTACCTTCACATGATTTTATCGAGTCTAATAAAAGGTTTAGCTCTGAAAGTATTGTCTGTTCTAACCGATTGGCATCTTCTTGGCCACGAATGGATCCATGAGCCATCATGTGGTTGGTAGTAAACATTGTTAAACAATCTATAAGAATTACATCTGCTGATTTACTAATATTTTCCCATTCATCAGCTAAATGTAAAGGTACTTCAAAATTATTCCATATTTCTCCACGTCGCTCTTGATGTTTTTTGATGCGATCCACCATTTCCTCATCAAAAGCTTGGCTCGTAGCTACATAAGCTTTTAAACCTTTTGTAGCCAGTGCTAAACGTTCAGCAAATTCACTTTTTCCACTACGTGCCCCACCGGAACACAATATAATTTGTGATTTCATAATGCACCTATACAAGAATTTATAATTTCAGTATCATTATAAGTATAACAAAGGAGCGATACTATGGAAATTATGAATATGAAACTAAAAATGATGGCTACTCTATGGGATAACACATATCGTGTTGCCATCGATGACGGGCAAGGTAAATATATTGGTACTGCCCGAGTAGTAGTGAATGTTCCACTGCCACCAGAGGCTTTACCTGAAAATGCACCTCAAGTTGAAGCACAACTCTTAGTGTTAGTTGAAAACTTTGATTTCGGCGCTGATAAAATCATAAACTTTGAAACAACCTTAGCCGATTTATTAAGAGAAAAATTTCGTTATGAAATTCCTCATATCTTCTTCTACTATCCTAGCCCTCAAGATGTTTTAAACCAAACAATATCACAATAAGGTCTATAACGAGCAAAAAGCTATGTAAAATACATAGCTTTTTTTGTTTATTCAGCTCCAAGTTCTTCTTCTACACGACACAAGATAAAACAAAGGTCGGATAGACGGTTTAAGTATTTTAAATTAGACTCGTGAACACTTTCACCAGCGTCTAACACACGCCATAAATCGCGTTCAGCACGACGTGTTATTGTTCTTGCTACATGTAAATAAGCAGAAGATTGTTTTTCACCTGGAATAACAAAACTAGATAAAGGTTCTAACTTTTCATCAAATCGGTCGATAACCTTTTCTAAATGTTTTACATGTTGCTCAGTGATTACGGGAGCAACATTTAAACTAGCAATATCAGCCATTAAAATCCATAAATTGCGCTCAATATCGTATAACTCAGCGGCAACACGTGGATTTTCAGCATAAGCGCGAGCCAATCCTAAAAAAGCTTGTAATTCATCGATTGTACCATAAGCTTCTACGCGTAAAGATGATTTCTGTACACGTTCGCCTGTGTATAAACCAGTTGTACCAGCATCACCTGTTTTTGTATAAACGCTACTTGCCATATGATTACCTCCTATAAATGACATGGATGTAGAGATAAAAGCTAAAGGATCCCAACCTTGAGATTATTTGTATTCAGGGAACCAAAGATGAATTTCACGAGCAGCGGCTTCTGGAGAATCAGAAGCATGTACTACGTTAGCATCCATTGTTAGGGCATAGTCACCACGAATACTACCAGGGGCAGCATCTACAGGATTTGTCGCCCCATTTAAAGCACGTACGGATACAATTGCGTTCTCACCAGCTAACACAAAAGCAAGAACTGGTCCTGATGTAATAAAATCAACTAATTCACCAAAGAATGGTTTTTCCTTATGTTCTGCATAATGTTCTTCCGCTAATTCACGAGGTACTTGTAAGAGTTTTAATGCTTTAATAACAAGGCCTTTACGTTCATAACGGCTAAGAATTTCACCACTTAATTGACGTTTAACTGCATCTGGTTTAATTAAAACTAATGTTTCTTGCATAATACCCTCCAGTAGATACTAATTATAATATTGCCTTTTCTTTATACTTTGGATTCATAGCTTGTTTCTTTAACTTTTGAATACGTTCTTCCGTGCGAGGATGAGTACTAAAAAGATTGCTCAAGCTTTCACCAAGTCCCATCATAGGGTTAATAATAAACATATGGGCTGTAGCATTACTTGCATTAGGTAATGCACCATGTTTAGAGTAGTAATCAATTTTTGCAAGTGCAGAAGCCAATGCTAATGGATTGCGGCACATTTCCCCGCCACCCTCATCAGCTAAGAACTCTCGAGCTCGCGAAATACTCATTTGGATAAGTCCTGCCGCAATAGGGGCAATGATAATCGCACCTATTAAAGCAAGTGGATTAGAACCTTCTCGATCGTCAGAACGGCCAAAAATGGCAGAAAATTGTAAAATTTGTGCAATCATGGAAATAGCACCAGCCATCATGGCTGCAATGGTACTAATCAAAGTATCACGATTCTTAACATGAGTCAATTCGTGTGCAAGAACACCTTCTAATTCTTCATCAGTTAAAAGACGTTGAATACCTTCAGTAACGGCAACAGCTGCGTGACTAGGATTTCTACCTGTTGCAAACGCATTAGGTACTTCGCTCGGAATGATATATACCTTTGGCATTGGTAAATTACCATTTTTTGCCAATTGTTCTACCATAGCATATAGTTTTGGATTAGATTGTGCAGTAACTGGTTTAGCATTGTATTGTGCTAAAACGATCTTATCGCTGTACCAATAAGACATAAAATTCATGCCCATAGATACAACAAACATCATAATCATTCCGCTTCTGCCACCAATCATATCACCTAAGGCCACTAAAATGGCCGTTAGAGTCGCTAATAAAAGCGTTGTTTTTATACTATTCATAGTTTCCTCCAATTATAGTTATGGACTATGCCTAACACTATAATTATACCACAAACTATATAATTGACGCTCCAGTTACATCAGCCTCTAAGCAATATATTTTATTCTCAATTCCATTCGCCGAAAATACGGCCCCCATAGCCTTTGCTACTTCTTGCACATGAGCTTTATCTACATAGGCAATCAAGGTAGAACCGGAGCCGCTAATAGTAGCACCGTAAGCACCGGCAACTTTTGCAGCTTCAAATACTTCATCACAATGAGGAATCAAAGTCTTACGATAAGGCACATGCAAGTTGTCATCTAAGGCAACAGATAAATTACTTAATTGATGTGTAATAAGACTTGTTACAAATAAAGATGCATGACTTACGTTTTGAACCGCTTCTTTAAATGGAACATGATTTGGTAACACAGAACGTGCATATTCAGTAGATACCATAACTTCTGGTACTACAACGGCAAAATGGAGCTCCGAAGGAACAGAAATAACGGTGTTCAACACTTTGTTTTTCAAACCTGTAGCACAACATAAATTTCCGTAAATAGCTGGAGCTACATTATCTGGATGACCTTCCATACGATTCGCTATAACTAGTAACTCTTCTTTTGAAAGTGGATTTTTTACTAATGCATTCGCCAGTAAAAGTCCTCCCACAATAGCCGTACTACTACTACCTAGTCCACGAGATGGAGGAATCAAAGTTTCAGACCGTATATGTCCATATAAAATTGGTTCTTGAACAGTAGCAAAAACTTGATCCATCGCAAAGCCAATTAGATTTTTTTTAGGATCTTCAGCGCGCAAAATATCTGCTCCAAATCCTTCAAAAGTATATGTATATTCTGTAGCATTTTCATCTGGTGTAAAGCTGAATATATTATAAAGATTTAGTGCTAATCCTAAGCAATCAAAACCTGGGCCACAGTTTGCACTAGTGGCAGGTACTTGTACACGAACAGTATTCATAATTAAGCTTCCATAATACGAATGACACTATTAACAGCCTTAACGGAGCGCAAGCTATTAAAAGAGTCTATAAGATTTAAAATATAAGATCTTGGGCATTTAGATGTAACAATGGCAAGAACTGCAGTTTCTGGATCCATATTTCGTTGAACGATGGATAAAACAGAAATTTTTTGTTCTGCTAATTTTGCAGAGATTTTAGCTAGCACACCTGTTTTATTATCCACTGCTAAACGCAAGTAGTAGCTAGATTGGATTTTACCTGGAGAATAAATATCTTTTTGGTCATAATAGAATGGTTTTAAACGACCAGTTTCGTTATAAGAGACATTCTTTGCTACTTCCATGATATCAGATACTACAGAACTCCCTGTCGGTAAGCTACCAGCGCCACGACCATATAGCATTACATCGTCAATACCATTCCCCTTTACATAAATCGCATTATAAGATCCTCGAACAGATGCCAACGGGTGTGTCGTAGGAATAAATGCAGGGTATACATTTAGAGATAAACCTTGAGCTGTTTCTTTAGCAATACCTAGTAATTTAATATTGTAACCAAACTCTTTCCCAAATTTAATATCTTCAGTATCAATGCAAGTAATGCCTTCTACAGTTACATCTTCGAAAAAAATGCGACGATTGAAACTAATGGATGCGAGAATAGCCAATTTACGTGCTGCATCAAGACCTTCAACGTCAGCCGTAGGATCTGCCTCTGCATACCCTAAATCTTGTGCTTCTTTCAATACATCTTGATAGCTTAACCCTTCTTCAGACATTTTAGTCAAAATGAAATTTGTCGTACCGTTCATAATACCAATGAGTTCGGTAATGCGGTTACCAGCCAAAGATTCGTATAATGTACGGATAATAGGAATACCACCTAATACAGATGCTTCAAAACGTAGATCTACCCCATTTTTACTAGCTAAATCTAATAAGTATGGACCGGACTCTGCTAATAAGTCTTTATTGGCAGTTACCACATTTTTCTTAGCTTTTAAAGCCCCTTCTACACAGTCCTTAGCAAAGGTTGTGCCCCCCATCAATTCCACTACCATTTGAATGGAGTCATCTTTTAATACTTCGTCAATATCTGATACATATTTAGCAGTTTCTGGTAGTGTAATATGTTTGTATTTGTCTGGGTTACGCACATAAATTTTAGAAATTTCAACATTGACACCTGTACGATTTTTAATTAGTTCAGCATTGTCTTGTAATAAGTTAAAAGTACCTTGTGCAACAGTACCAAAACCTAATAAAGCAATTTTTATAGTGGTCATAATTGTCCTACTCTCTTAATTAGCCTATGCTTGGCCTAAAATCTCTACTTTGATAATACCCTTCATAGAGCGAATATCTAGCAACAAATCTTCTAATGAACCTTGCAGATCTTTAGTTTCAAAAGAAATACTACTATTGGCAATCCCTTGTAATGGAATGTCTTGATTGATTGTTAAAATACTACCATTGCGTTCAGCAATTGCCTTTAAAACACTGGATAACATACCAGATTCATTTGACATAGAAACATAAATACTTACAATTTTCCCTTGGGCAATTTCAAAAAATGGAAAAACATAGTCCTTGTATTTATAATACGCAGAACGACTTAAATCCATTTTTTCAACTGCTTCATTAATGGTTTTAACTTCACCTAGTTTAAGAATTTCTTTTACTTTAATAGTCTTTTTTATAGCTTCTGGTAAAATATCTTCTTGCACAAGATAGAATTTATCTTTTTTTGGTTTAGACATAGAATACACTCCCTTATTATTCTCTTGAAGTTTCTTGGGCAACAAATTGTCGTCCATATAATGTTAATACTGCATACATACCGATGAAGAATGACAAATATTCTGCTACAACACGCCATGCTACAGCAATAATCCCAACTGTTCCATTAGGTACAAAGACACTAAATAATATTACAAATAGTCCTTCTGCAATCCCAGTCCCCCCTGGGGTTGGTGCAAAATACAAAATAAGATTCAATAATATCATACGATCCAATATATCGATGATCGGGATATCTGGTGTGAAAGCATACATTAATGCTGGTGCAATACAATATAAACATAGTAAACTCAAACCAGATTCAATAAAAACTATACAAGACTGAACAGGCTGCTTATAAAGTAAGCCAAGCCCTTCATTTAATGTTTCTAACTTAGAAAGCCAATCTTTAGTTTTATGTGCTTTAAATCGTTGTGCTAAATTATAGACAAACTGACGCATATATTTGGTCTGTAATATATAAGTCCCCGCTAAGGTCGCTATAACAGCAAGTACGGCCAAAATCAAAAGCATATCACGTGAGATATATGGAATTTCAATAGCATCTCGTAAGAATACTAATGGCAACATAATCACCAAAAACATAATGGAAAATACGGTGCGTATCAATACAATCGGTGTACCCTTAGATATGGGGACGCCATAACTTCTCAACACCAGTACTTGCGCAACAGCACCTCCGCTAGCTCCAGGTGTCAACATAGCCATAAAATAGTTACTAAAAATAACTCGTAGCACTGCTCGTATTGATAACTTGTAACCACCAATTTTTACGAGTCTCTGAAGTCGTAATCCATCAAAATACATACCTGCTGCTAGAGCAACTAGAGCTAATAATAAGGAAATACTATTAAAAGATGATATAGTTTTTAATGCATCTAAATCAATAGTATAGTAAATGATACCAATTGATACAGCCAACAACAAGAGAAACATAAAAATGCCTCTCTTCATCATTTTACTCATACCAAGTCTCCATAATTAATGAGCTCTATATCATGTTGTCTTATATATAATCGGGTATGACTAGAACAGAGTGCTTGCAACTCATCTTCCCAATGATAATCCCAATTATAAAGCTTACTAAGAATACTACTATTGCTACCTGGGTGAACCATCAATTCATGGGTACCAGAATTTTTATTTACCGCTTTTAATATACCCATTAAAGATTTCTGGTTTATATGACCTCCATTTACCATGCCCCAAAAATATTGGGTTGTAGTCATATAATTATTTCGTATGATTGGTCGCGCATTAGCCGCAACCGTTGATAAACCAACTTTACCAAGAAATCGAATTGGGGAATACATATAATTCATAAATCCAGTAGATTCATCGGGTATACGTATAGCATGTATACCAAAGGATTTTGCCTGTTCAATCACAATCGGTAATACCGTTGGTAACACATGCATATGTTGATGACCATCAATATGAGTTACCCTTAAGCCGGTATCTATTATTTGAGCCATTTGTGCATGAATCTCTTTACGTAATTCACTATAATTAATTTTGCCAGAGTAAATACGTTTAATAAACTCTACATAGTTCTCTGGAAATACACCTTCTGGTGTGAGAAGTGATGAAACTTCTGATGGATCACATACTGGTTGTAACCCACCCACCAAGGTAATATGAATACCGATGCCCAACTTAGGGTTTTGTTTTGCCATACTTACGGCTTCTGTAAAAGCTTCTCCTCCTGCTATTAAAGAGGTGCTAGTAATAATACCTCTACGATGACCATCAATAATGCCAGCATTAACCGCACTATGAAGGCCAAAATCGTCTGCATTTACAATTAGTTTGGACATAGTTATCTTCCTTTTCATGAAAAAAAGGGAGAACTTTGTTCTCCCACAAAGGATATATGTTATTGTACCAAATACACAGCTAAAAAATCAATACAAAAGCCCTCTACTTGTATACTAGTAGAGGACTTTTTATATGGTCATAAATTTTTATCATATATGTATACTAAGGCATCAATTGTTCTTGTACTTTATACATACATAATGCAGCAGCTACACTTACATTTAAGGATTCCATCTCACCATACATAGGAATCATAATACGATTTGTACATAGATTCATGACCTCCGGTGTTACACCATTACCTTCATTTCCTAATACTAACATAGTTCGCTTAGCATAATTAACTGTATGATAAGGATCGGCTTGTTCTAAAGCGGTTACATAAGTAGTCATATTAGACTCGGCTACCATATCATGTAACATAGATAAGGTAATGTCTTCATATAAAGGTATTTTATGTAAGGCGCTCATTGTACTCCGTACCGTCTTGTCATTAAAAGGGTCCACAGTACCTTTCATCAAGAATATACCTTTAACACCTGCCGCAACAGCAGTACGAATAATGGTCCCTAGATTACCTGGATCTTGAACACTATCTAATGTAATATATAAACCATCCACAATAGAAATTGATTCAATATCATATGTAGGCTTTGATACAATAGCAACTAAACCTTGTCCATTTACGGTATTATCTACTTTATCAAACACTGGATCTTGTGCGATATATTTAGGTACAGATTGAACAGTATCTAAGTCTAATAAATCTAATATATTTTTATCTTGCGCTTTAGATTCACGTATAACGATTGTTTTTACTGCACCCATAGCTGCAATATCTCGAATAGAGCGAATGCCTTCAACGATGTACTCTCCATTTTTTTGGCGATTTTTACGCTGCCTTAATGAGATAATTCGCTTAATCGTTTTATTATCTTTAGATTGGATAAATTCCATACTAACTCCCACTGTGTTGATTATTCCATAGATTATAAAAGGCCCCTTTTAAGTTGATAAGTTCATTAAAAGATCCTTTTTCTATTATTTTACCATATTCCATATACACTATTTTATTGGCATCTTCTACTGTTGAAAGACGATGAGCAATACTTACGATTGTTTTACTACCTCGAATATTTTCAATACTTGCTTGAATTTGCTTCTCCGTATGACTATCGATATTAGCCGTTGCTTCATCTAGCAATAGAATTGGTGTTTTTTTAATCAAGGTACGGCCAAAAGCCAATAATTGTTTTTGCCCATCAGATAATAAGGAGCCTAAATAACCAACCGGTGTCTCATACCCTTCCGGAAGTTGTTCAATCATAGAATCCAAATTAACTTGTTTTGCTGCATTGGTCATTTCCTCATTAGAAATTGATGTATCAAAAAGTGTTAAGTTATCTCTAATGGAACCCTTAAATAGATAAGCTTGCTGAAAAACATATCCCATTAAATGACGAAGTACAGAACTGTCATAGTTAGCAATATTTATACCATTAATATATATAGTCCCTTTTGTTGGTTTGTAGATCCCCATCAGCAATGCTAAAAGTGTAGATTTACCACTACCAGAAGGACCTACAATACCTATGAATTCTCCAGCTTTAATATTTAATGTAAAGTCTTCTAGCACATAAATGTCGTTATTTTCATAGGAAAACCACACATGATCAAATCTAATGGACTCTATATGTGTAAATTCATCAGGAATTTCATCAGCCATGTGACGATCTTCTTCCTCTAATAAAGGAACTAATCTTTCAGCACCAGCTAGTGCACTTTGTAGTGAGTTATATTTATCCGCAATTTCCTTTAATGGTTGGAAAAATCGGTCCATATATTGGATAAAAGCAAACACAGTACCAGCGTCGGCTACAGAGTCTATTAAATTCGTAGTTGTAAAAATAACAATTAACGCAACAAAGAATAGACCATCTACAAGAGGTCTAAAAATAGAAAACGTAGTAACTTCAAAGAGACCAGCTTCTAAGAAACCTTTATTAACAGTATTATAACGTTCCTCAATTGCTTTTTCGCCACCATAGGATTTTACGATTACAATATAATTTAACAGTTCCTTGATACTCGCATTAGATGCAGCTACAGAGCGTCTTACCTGACGAAATGCTTTACGGGAAAACTTTTGAAACACCCAAATAATTCCACCCATTATAGGTAATAAAATTGTCATGATAATAGCTAGGGGTACATTAATAGCATACATAAATCCTAATATACCAATAATCATCAAACCGCTACTAGCTAAATTCAAAATTACATCTGTATATAATGTACGTAATGACTCTACATCATTAGTAATGCGAGTTACCCAATTACCGATTGCCAACTTATAGAATTCATCATGTGGTTTATTAAGAATCTTTTTAAAGACAATACTACGAATATTATAAATTATTTTTTGACCAAAACTTTTTAAAAAGTAATTCTCTACAAAAATAAATAAAACACTACCAATTATAGTAAGTCCATACATTAGAGCATAGTATTCAATAACAGCGATATCATTAGTGGCAAAGCCAAGATCGATGACTTGCTTTGTTATATACGGTCGCAAAAGTAATAGCACTAAATTTCCTGCTAACGCAACCGTTGCTAATAATAGAATACCTAAATAAGGCTTAATGTAGGCAGTTATATAGGAGAATAAAGCCCAGTCATTTCTTAGATTACGCTTCTTCATGATGGGTCTCTCCTTTCTGCGCTTCATATAAGGTACGGTATAAACCATTGTTAGCTAATAATTCTTTATGAGTACCTTCTTCTACGATACGCCCTTCATCGAATACTAAAATTTTATCTGCTTTCTCTATAATCTCTAATCGCTGTGAAATACATAGAATCGTTTGTTCTTTTACATTATGTAATGTATTTAAAATAGTTGTAACTGTTACTGCATCTAAAGCGGAAAAACAATCATCTAGTAATAAATATGGTGCATTTTTATAAAAGCCGCGAGCCATATTGATTCGCTGCTTTTGTCCACCTGATAAATCATGACCTTCTTCAGCGAGCTCATGTAAATCATCGTTTAACAAATTGCCTAAATCTCTATATAAGTCTGCCTTTTGTGCCGCAACCTCTACAGTTTCGTGCATAAATAAATTTTTACCAAATTTAATATTATCTGCAATGGTCGTACTTAAAAGGTAAGATTGTGTTGGCACATAAGCAATTGAGTTTCTAAGTTTTGATAAAGAAACAGCAGCTAAATCTTGACTGCCAAAATAAATAGATTTTTCCGGACATTCTTGTAATCCAATAAGCAATTTAAATAATGTACTTTTGCCAGAACCAGGTTTACCAACTAAACCGATAAAAGAACCTTTAGGTATTGTTGTTGTCACTTGGGATAATGCATGACCTTTAGAGTTTTCATAATTAAAATCTAAGTATCGGATGTAAATGTCTTCAAGTGGCAATACCTCATCGGTATCATCTATTGATTCTGTAGGTAAACGCAAGAAATCCATAATACGATCTAAAGAAGCAAGACCTTTTTGTACAATCGAGATAAGTCCACCAAACCCTATTAAAGGTCCCACAATTAACATTATGAATGAATTAATGGTAACAAATTCGCCTATAGTCATTTTGCCGTCTACAGCTAAATGTCCACAAATATAAATACTAATACTGATACAAATAAAGGGTGCAATTCTTGTCAACGGTGTTAATATTGCATCTAATAGTGCAACATCCATATTCTTCTTATAATTAAGTTTATTTATTTTTTCAAAAGAATTAGAGATAATGCTTTCACGATTAAAAGCGCGAATAACATCCATCCCTTGAAATAGCTCTTGACCAAACTCTGTTAAATCACTATAAGTAGCTTGCGCACTTCGTTGTTTAGCACGTAGCTTTCTACCTAATATAAAAATAGCCACAATAATGAAGAATACAGGCGTCATTATTTTAAAGGCTAATATAGCATTGATTTTTTGAATTAATATTATGGAGCCTACAATGGAGTAGAAAATAATATCCACTACAATCATTACACCTAAGCCAAGAGCAACACGTAAAGATGTTACATCATTAGTCATGAGCGCCATAACCTTACCAGGACCGTTAGCTTCATAGTACGTTGTCTTTACTTGCAATGCTTTACTACATAGAATTTCACGAAAAAGATATTCCATGCGTCGAATAGATCCTAACAAGGTTTTACGAGATATAACTTTTAAAATGGTAATAACTATAAACAGTATAATAAAATAAAAAATGTAAGTAACTAAACCTTCCTTATTATTGCTTAACGTATCTATAGCGTTACCTATAAATTGAGGCACAAATAAAAACGCCACATCTATAGCTATCAGTATGGATAAACCAATGGCATAGATCCACCCTTCTCGTTGGAAAAACTGTATAAATAAATCTATTGGTTTCATAGGCCCTCTCTATATATCCTATTAAAAATCAATCATAATAATTGACTTTATAATTATTGACTATCATTATATTAGAATAACTCTTTAATCAATAATGTAAAAGTTATTTTTCAAACTTTATTAATTTAAATTTACTCTTTATAGTATACACATTTTTTATGATACATTAATACACCTATACGTATAGTAATTTAGATTTAATATTATTGTCCTAAAAATCATTTAGATTTCAGCAATATTAATTATATAAACTACTTAGGTTTTAACAGTAATGAATAGTAACTATTTGTCCAATACAATACTATATCGAATTTTTTAGTTTACTTATAGTAATGTAAATGTTATACTATGCATAGATACAAATTTTATCTTAAATAAATTAGAATTAAAACTCTTAGGAGGAATACAAAATGGAAAAACGTACTGGTGTAGTAACATTTGCAGGTGGCCCTATCACATTAGTTGGCCCAGAAGTTAAAGTAGGTCAACAAGCTCCTGACTTCACAGTATTAAGCAATGACTTACAAGCTAAAACATTAAAAGACTTCGAAGGTAAAGTAAAAGTTATCTCCGTTGTTCCTTCCCTTGATACAGGCGTTTGTGATGCTCAAACTCGTTGGTTCAACCAAGATGCAACAGCTCTTTCCGAAGACGTAGTAGTATTGACAATTTCTATGGACTTGCCATTCGCTCAAAAACGTTGGTGTGGTGCTGCTGGCGTAGATAAAGTTGTTACTTTGTCTGACCATAAAGATGCTTCTTTCGGTGAAAACTATGGTTTCTTGATCGAGGAACTTCGTCTTTTAACTCGTGGCGTTGTAGTAATCAACAAAGATAACAAAGTAACTTATGTTGAATATGTACCAGAAGTAACTCAAGCAGTTAACTTCGATGCTGCTTTAGAAGCTATCAAAGCTGATATTTAATCTTTAGATTTTATTTTGCTAATAGCTAAATATAGACGTAAAAAGACCGTACGGTGTACGGTCTTTTTCTGTATCAATTACCTTCTTCCTCTATTTTGAGTTTCTAGCACTCATTGTGAAGTACTTTAAAAATAACTTCCATTTCCCCCTAGATTTCTTCTTATATATTGGTATTACAGCCCTTGTTCGTTTACTGATTATAGTTCACGAATCCGCTTTAGATATGCTGTTATGGTCTATTTCTATTCTAGTACTAGTCTGTTCTTTAGTACTAGTAGAAAAATTCTTTAATATAAATGAATAATAGTAAAAGAGACTCTACCAATAGGTAGAGTCTCTTTTATTTTATAATCTTTAAATTAATAATATCTCCTAGCAACTTAGAAAATATTTTTAGCGTAATTAGCGTACTTATTTTCTAACTCTTCCATTTTATCGTTCATTTCAATTTGTAATTTAGAAGCTAAATCATATTCGCCAGTATTTAATGCATCTGTTAAACGAGTAAATAAGGATTTGCGATCATCACTATCTTTAGCAAGGTAGAATCGCAAATCATTAACTTCTGCAAAACGTTTATCATCAACACTATTACGACTATCAGTATGAATTGCAACCATATTACGTACTGTATCAAGATTATTTGGAATCAAACGATTAGCTAATACTAGTCTCCAACGTTTTAGAATAGATGCAATAAAGGATTCCATTAAATCTTTTCCAAATGCATCCCCTTGAGATAATGTTTCAACTAATTCAGGATTATTGTAGTAACCTTTAATATTTTCCCAAACAGTGGCAGGTGCAATGCCAAACATTTGATTGCGTTCTTCTTGTGTAAAATCATCAAATACGTCTTTTTCAGTACGGTAAGCGCGATTTGTATCGAGATAATCAGCAGGCTCACCCACTTCTTTTGAGATTTCTGCTAATAATTGTGCTTGTGTTTTACCAGAAGTAATAGCATATTTCATACCATCAAATGCAGAAATAAACATCAAAGCTAACGCAGTGTATGTATTTGTATATGGATTTGGAGAACGCAATTCAAAGCGCGTTGCCATAGGATTATCAACATCACGAATCAAACCACAAAGAATGGTACGGTTACGGCTTGGCTCGGATGGATCAGTACCAAAAGATGTTACAATACAAACCGGTGCTTCAAAGCCTGGTTTTAAACGGTTTAAGGAGTCTGTTGTAGAGCTGATAAATGGATTGATTGCTTCATAGTGTTTCAATAAACCCATTATCGCACCAATACCAAGAGCGCTACAAGCTTCTTTACGCATATCTTCTGGACTAAATAAGTTTACTAATTTACCAGATTTTAGTTTTGCCATTACACCAAAGTGCGTATGTTCACCAGAACCTGCTACACCGATGATTGGTTTAGCATTAAATGTTACATCAAGACCATTTTCACGGAATACTTCACGTACAATAATACGAGCTTGCAGTTCATTATCTGCTGTTTGCAATGGATTATTAGAGAATTTCCAGTCGATTTCCAACTGTTCCAGTACTACTGCTTCATGGCCAAATTCATCAAGTTTAGCTTTTACACCGCCCACTTCTTTGTGACCCATTTCAGCAACCATACCATATTTATCAAGACGTTCAACTGCTTGTTCTAAGGCTGTACGAACAGAACCGTGAGTACGTTGCCAATATTGTTCTTGTAATTTTTGAGATACAGATAGCTCTTTTTTAGTAACAGTTTTAGCTGGCGTTTTTACCCAGAATTCTAACTCAGTAGCAGATGTAAAAATAATATCTACTACATCATCCGCTTTTACATGTGGCATACCTGGTAGCCCTTTATCTTTAATTAAAGATAATAATTCGTTACGCACATAATCGCAGCTGCGTTTTAAAATAGAACGGGAATCTACATAGCGGTAGTTATGCATCAAGAATGCAGGAATACGAAGTGTACCAGTTGGCAAGCCTGTAACAGGATCAACATTTTCATAATTATAATCAACAAACCAATTTACACTTGGATCGCCCCACATATCTACACGAGCATTATTCAATGTAGCAATATTTGTTAGCACAACAGAGGAACCGTCTGTTTGAACGGCACGGCCTTCAAAAAAAGATTCATAGTCATCGAAAAATGCAGACATAGGAATTTTTTCGTCTGTATCATTACCTGCTAAGTCAATACCTACAAGAGATACGAACTTAATTTCTGGATGCTGTTCTAATAATGCGAGTACCCCTTCCTTACCATATTGACCTGCAGGAATGTAATATAATAATTCATTAGTAGTAGCCATATCTGTTCCTCCTAAAGAAAAAGACTCCAACAAATAAACATATAAATCTATATATCTAAAGTGGAGTCTTCGTTGACCAATTATTTTATTGAGTTCATATTATCATATGTTGAAAATACATGTCAATAAAGTTCTATAGAATTTTATATAATATCAACATCAAGTAAAATTAAAAACAGTATAATCATATTCTATTAATAAAGATGTTACCCAAGTAATTCTTTAACAATAGTATTCACAACTTTACCATCTGCACGGCCTTTTGTTTTTGGCATTACATGTTTCATAACATTACCCATGTTGACATTATCACCACATGCAGCAATAGCCTCTTGTACAATTGTACGAATTTCATCTTCTGTCAATTGAGCTGGTAAGTATTTTTGTAATACAGCCATTTCTTCTTTTACATGACCGATTAAGTCTTCACGGCCCGCTTTTTCAAACTCTGTTAAGGAATCTTGGCGAGTTTTCATTTCTTTAGCTAAAATGCCAAGAATACCAGCATCATCTAACTCTACCTTATCATTAATCTCTGTATTTTTAATGGCACTATTAACCATGCGAATTACAGATAAAGCTATTCTACCTTCTTCGCGAGCTTTCATAGCCGCTTTCATATCTTCTTTTAATTGATCTTTTATGCTCATATTTCCTCCTTATTTATATAATAAAGAAACCCCAACTCTGGATTTCATGAAGCCATGAAAAGGCAGAATTAGGGTAATCATCTTATGCTCTGAATTTGCGTTTTCTTGCTGCTTCAGATTTTTTCTTTCTTTTTACGCTTGGTTTTTCGTAGTGTTCGCGTTTTCTTACTTCAGACAAAACACCCGCTTTTTGGCAGGAGCGTTTGAATCGACGAAGAGCACTTTCAAGCGTTTCGTTTTTACCGACTTTGATTTCAGACATCTATATCCCTCCCTCCAAAAATAATCTCGGGAAGTGCTGATAATTTACATACGCACATATAATATTATATGTATAGGTATAGATGTTGTCAATATTTTCAGGTATATTTTATAGGATTTTTAATGAGTATTATAAAAAGAATACATAATACTCAAAACTAAGCTTCTGGCCAGCCCATTTCCTCTCCACCTAAAAGGTGCGCATGCATATGGAATACCGTTTGACCGGCTTTTCCGCCAGTATTAAAGATCAAGCGATAACCATCTTTAGAAATACCAAGCTCTTTTGCTACATCACGAACAAATGGTAATAACCCTTCAACATAATCTGCATTCTTTTCAGTAAGATGTGCAATATTAGACACATGATTTTTAGGCACGATTAAAACATGCACTTTCTTAACAGGTTGAATATCATGAAAGGCATAAAATTTATCGTTTTCTAACACTTTTTTAGAAGGTATTTCACCACTAATAATTTTACAAAAAATACAATCGCTCATAATATAACTCCTTACTCAATAATCAAATAACTATCTTCTAAACCAATAACGGTGCCACCGATGAGATCACCAATTTTATGTAATCCATCAGATTTAACTTTACCATTCACGTATTCACTCGTTAAACCAGTATAGTAACCATTTTCTTCCTTTTCGATAAGAATTTCACCAGGCTTACCAATACGTGATTTAGCATAGGCTTCATAACCTGCTTGGCTTAAACTATTCAAAAGTGCTACACGAGTCTTTTTGACAGCTTCTGGTACTTGATCAGGCATAGTTGCAGCTGGTGTACCTTCACGAATGGAATATGGGAACGCATGGATATGAGTAAATCCTATTTCACGAACAGTATTTAACGTTTCCTCAAAGTCTTCATCAGTCTCTTGTGGAAAACCAGCAATAATATCAGTCGTAATAGATAAGTCTTTAATACGGGAACGCAATTTTGCAATGAGATCCTTATACTCTTGTAAAGTATAGTGACGTCTCATCAACTTTAATACGTGATCAGAACCGGCTTGTAATGGCAAATGAAGATTTGGACATACTCGTTTATCGGTAGCCATTAATTCCACAAGTTCATCGGAAACCTCAACAGATTCAATGGAACCAAAACGGATACGATACAATTCAGGTATTTCTAGTAATGCTTTTACCACATCAGCCAAGGTAGGACGACCTGGTAATTCTACACCGTAGTTCCCTAAGTGAATGCCTGTTAATACGATTTCATGGAAGCCATGTCCTACTAAACGCTTTGCCTCTTCCACAATATCTTTAATCTTACGAGATTTCAATTTACCACGAGTGTATGGGATGATACAAAAAGAGCAATAGTTATTACAACCTTCTTGAATTTTCATGAACGCACGAGCCTTATCAGATTCATTACCAAATAATGGCATTTCCTCAAAGTTAGACTCTTTCATAATATCTCGAACAGCATTGATTTGTCGTTCTGTAGACTCTAACTGTTCTACTAGCTCAACGATTTTAGAACGATTATTTGTACCGATGACGAGATTAACTCCATCGATAGCGGCAATCGCATCCGGATCAAGCTGTGCATAGCAACCAGTTACGATTACATAAGCGTCTTCATTTTGACGCTTTGCTTTACGAATCAACTGACGAGATTTCTTTTCCCCCATATTCGTTACAGAACATGTATTAATTACATATATATCAGCTTTTTCATCGAAGTCTACCGCTTCGTAATTGTTTTGTAAAAATAAACCTTTCATAGCATCCGTATCATATTGATTTACACGGCACCCCAAGGTTGTAAAAGCAACGGTTTTCATTGCACCTCTCTATTCTTGTTTAATTTATAGTTCTAATTCATATTGAATCATCGCTAATGATCCAATGGCAGCAGTTTCAGCTCGCAAAATTGTATTACCAAGCGATACCGATTTTCCACCACTCTTTATAATAGCATTGATTTCCTTCTCTTGATAGCCCCCTTCAGGACCTATACAAATTAAAACATCAGTTACAGACTTATCGGAATGCAAAGTTTTAAGTACATCTTTGATAGTCTGCCCTGCTTCATTTTCATAGGCTACCAACTTCAACGCCTCAGATTCAATGTCTAATGCTTGTAAAAGCGTCTCTCCTACTACGAGTGTAGGCAAGTGTTTTCGTCCACATTGTTGAGCTGCTTCTAGCATAATTTTTTTCCAACGATTTACTTTTGATTGAAGCTTTTTTTCATCATATTTAGCTACACAGTTAGCTGTGGGCACAAGATAAATTGTATCCACATTTAACTCTGTTGCTTTTTGTAAAACCCATTCTAACTTTTCACCTTTTAAAATGGATTGTACAAGAATTATTCTGTATGATGCTGCTGCACCCTCAATATATTCAATGAGTTTCGCTTGCGCTTTTCCATCCACTTCTTCAATAATCTGATACATGCCACAACGATTGTCACTGCCTGTAACAATTATAGGTTTCTCAATATTATGACGAAATACATGAAGCACATGATGTGTCACATCTATCGGTAATTCTATTGTTTCGTCTAATTGTGTAGGAATAAATAT
This sequence comes from uncultured Veillonella sp., assembly GCF_938010505.1. Classification (GTDB taxonomy): domain Bacteria; phylum Bacillota; class Negativicutes; order Veillonellales; family Veillonellaceae; genus Veillonella. The sequence continues at coordinate 22,859 of NZ_CALLVP010000120.1, forward strand.
TTTTTTCATAGTTTTTTTAACGCGAAGGTGTGCCATGGGCCAGCAACGCGTTCCTCAATAATATGCCAGTCTTTCTTAATATACGGCATGATTTCATCATAACGGTCATCAATAATTCCACTAATGATTAAAATACCTTGATCATCAAGCTTTCTACCAATTTGAGGCAATAAAATTTTTAATGGATCTACCGTCAAATTAGCTACAATCAGTTGAGCTATTTCATTAAAATCAGTATCTAAATCACCACAAATAATTTCTGCATGTATTTGATTATTTTCACAGTTAATTTTAGCTTGATTTGCAGCATATTCCTCAATATCGATACCTACAAGTCTTTTAATTCCTAAATGAGCTGCTACTAATAAAAGTATACCTGTCCCCGTACCAATGTCTAAACAAGTTACCTTATCAAGGTCCATAGGCGCACTATAAATTTTTAAAAGCTCAGCACAAGTTCTTGTCGTTTCGTGAGCCCCAGTTCCAAAAGAAATATCTGAATCAATTTCAATAATATTCTTATTATCTACATTATCGTAATCTTGCCAAGCAGGTTTAATGACTAAGTTAGGTAAAATTTCTGTAGGTTCAATATATTGTTGCCAAG
>NZ_CALLVP010000121.1 GCF_938010505.1 uncultured Veillonella sp.
GTCATTATGCTATTGTTACTCTAGTTCAATAAAACTATATTGTAAAAGAAAACCCGTCATGATTGTTGTGATCATGACGGGTTTTCTTTGTTATAACTTTAAATAGCCAATCAATATATTTGTATCAAAGCACCAATTCATATGATTTAAACTAACATAGTAATCAAGATGATTGTATATAAGAGACTAATCAATTGATTATATGTAAGCGGCTAATTATATGATTTTTACGCATATATTAAAAGTTAAGATATAAGTAATATTTATGGATACCAAAGAAAAGAGCAATTTGTTTTTATTGCATTTTCATAATATATTATATATATTAAAGGAATAGTTGTTATACCTTTGTGTCAGCCCATGTTTTCATAAATGAGTAAAAAGCTTGTACTGGCTTGGATTCAAGGGCACTATGGCGCGTATACATCCACGTATCCCGAGTCATGATATGACCGTCAAGAGTTTTCAAGGTTTCCTTAAATAGGTTAGGGTAATCATTACCACAGCTTTGGGTGAGGATGGTAAAACCAAGTCCTTGGTTGACGAGCTTCATACATGTATCGATGTCGTTCACCTCAATGGTGCGCATTGGAGGTTGTGAGTAGTGGGAATACCACCAATCATCAATGGTCTGCTGTAAATTCGGATCTGTTTGATAGTGAATATAGGGCAGACGAGGTAAATCCTCTACGTCACAAGGCGTTTTGTTGAAGAAGCAGAATGGTTCAGACCAGATATGTTCTTTCGACTCTGTCCAAGTGTGGGCACCGCGAATGATGGCAGCATGTAAGCGGCCTTCAAGGAAGTCATGGTATAGCTTATAGCTAAGTCCCGTATACATGATGATATCAATGTGCGGATAAGCCTCTTTAAAGGTGGATAAGATATGGGGGATATGATACTTTGCGAATACATTTGAGCATCCTAGGTTTAATGTACCGCGTGGTTCACTACCCATAGCTAATAGCTCTTGGCGCACCGAAGTATAGGAATTGAGCAAATCTTCGGCGTATCGTACAAGGCGTTGACCTTGATAGGTAAACTCTACACCACGAGCTTGTCGGTTGATGATGGGACAGTTAAATTCCTTTTCTAATTTTTTTATTCGTTCACTCAATGCAGGTTGCGTCATAAATAGACGACGCGCTGCATAAGTAATATTATTTTCCTCTGCTAAGGTTTTTAAAATTGTACAATCTTTCGTGTCCATAAACTCTCCTTTATATATGTATTATTGTACTCTATTCCATAGAGTTGGTACAGACGAGGGGACGCTAGGGCTATACAGATTAGATATAACTAAAGACTAGGTACTAGTAAGAGGAATGGAGCTTTTACCAATAAACATGGTGAAAATATAGTGTTTGTAAAGGTTTACACATGCCTGAAAGTAATAAAGGAGCAAGTCATGGTTGAGTTAATTTCAAATGGTGTATTTTTATATCACGGTACGGATATCGTTCCTGCGGATTCTAGTGCAGCCCTTGATCAGCAAGAAGTTTTTAATAAAGAGCGCGCCTATAAGGAAACGATGGCGTACCGTATTTTAATGGACCACCAACAACACGAAGGTGATCAAGATTTACGCATCAAATTCGATGCCTTAACATCTCACGATATTACCTATGTTGGCATTATTCAAACGGCGATTGCCAGTGGTCTTGATAAATTTCCAATTCCTTACATTTTGACAAACTGTCATAATAGCTTGGCAGCAGTAGGGGGCACGATTAACGAAGACGACCATGTATTTGGCTTATCCGCGGTTCAACGCTTCGGCGGCGTGTATGTACCTCCTCATCTTGCAGTTATTCACCAATATATGCGTGAAACAATGGCAGGCTGTGGCAAAATGATTCTCGGTTCCGACAGTCATACTCGTTACGGTGCTCTTGGTACTATGGCGATTGGTGAGGGTGGTCCAGAGCTTGTAAAACAATTGCTTGGCCGTACGTATGATGTACAGCGTCCAGAAGTTATCGCTATTTACCTCGATGGAAAACCTAAACACGGCGTAGGTCCACAAGACGTGGCACTCGCTATTGAAAAAGCTGTATTCGCAAACGGCTTTGTGAAAAATAAGGTAATGGAATTCGTAGGCCCTGGTATTAAACACCTATCCATGGACTTCCGTAACGGCATCGATGTAATGACTACAGAGACTACATGCCTTACAACTATTTGGAGAACAGATAGTACAACGAAAGAATTCTTGACACTTCATGGTCGCGGTGATGCGTACAAAGAGCTTAACCCTGGTGATGTAGCTTATTATGATAGCCTTGTAAAAGTTAATCTTGGGGAAGTGGAAAGTATGATTGCTATGCCATTCCATCCAAGCAATGTATATACAATTAAAGAAATTAACGAAGGTGGTCACGATTTATTAGCAGAAATCGAACGTCAAGCGGTAGAGCAATTAGATAATAAATCCTTGTCTTTACAATTGCCTGAAAAACATTTTGACGGCAAATTGCATTTAGATCAAGGTATCATCGTAGGGTGCTCTGGTGGTTTATATGAAAACATTATGCAAGCGGCTAACATCGTACGCGGTAAGAGCGTAGGTTCCGGTCGTTTCGCATTTAGCGTTTATCCTTCTAGCCAACCAATTTACTTAGAACTCATGAAAAATGGTGCTCTTGTAGATCTTATGAGTGCTGGTGCCATCGTGCGTACAGCTTTCTGCGGACCATGCTTTGGTGCAGGCGATACACCTAACAATACTGGACTCAGTGGTCGTCATGCGACACGGAACTTCCCGAATCGCGAAGGTTCTAAACCTGGTAACGGACAAATTTCCTCCGTTGCACTTCTCGACTCTCGTTCCGTAGCGGCTACTGCTATTAACGGTGGTGCATTAACTGCGGCTACTGATATCGATTATGATGATGTAGTACCAGCTTACCACTATGATGATAAACCTTATGAAAGCAAAGTATATAGCGGCTTCAATGAACCGAATAAAGATACTGAACTTGTGTATGGACCATCCATTAAACCTTGGCCTTCTATCGAAGAATTAACGCCAAATGTATTGCTCAAGGTAGCTGCCTATATCGATGACCCTGTAACGACTACGGATGAGTTGATTCCATCTGGTGAAACATCTTCCTTCCGTTCAGATCCATATGCATTGTCTGAATTTGCCTTGAGCCGTAAGGTTCCTGAATATGTAGGTCGTGCTAAAGCCGTTCGCGATTGGGAAAAATCTCGTCAAGAAGGTGAAAGTACAGTAGAGTTAGTCGCTGCATACGAAGAGGTTAAGCAAGCTCTTGGCTTGTCAGAATCTGTAGAAGATATGGCTAAGTCTACAGCTGTTTCCAGCATGGTATATGCTAATCGTCCGGGTGATGGCTCTGCTCGTGAGCAAGCAGCATCCTGTCAACGTGTATTGGGTGGCGGTGCTAATATCGCTATTGAATATGCTACAAAACGTTATCGTAGTAATGTAATTAACTGGGGCATGTTACCGTTCGTAATTAGCGAAGAAGACTCTAAAACTATGGTCGTAGGCGACTATGTATATGTGCCAAATGTGCGTGACCAATTATTCTCTGACTCCGATGATTACACAGCATATGTTATCAGTGGAGGTGCGAAGAAAGCAGAAATCACATTGCATTTAGGGCACCTCAGCGATGAAGAAAAAGATATTATCGCAGCAGGGTGTCTCATCAACTACTATGCAAATAGCAAAGCATAAGCGATGAACATAAAGGAGTAAGTTATGAACAGGTATAAAGAAATTCCTGTTACCTATATGCGCGGAGGGACTAGTAAAGGGGCGTATCTGTTAAAAGATACGCTTCCAACTGACCCGGCTGCACGAGACCGTATGATTTTAGATTTATATGGTTCTCCCGATGTGCGTCAAATTAATGGCATCGGTGGTGCCGATCCATTGACAAGCAAGGTAGCTATCGTAAATCCTTCTGACCGCGATGATGCAGATATCGACTACACCTTTGGGTATGTAGGTATCGCTGATGCGGTGGTAGATTACGAAGGTAACTGTGGTAATATTTCTGCTGGTGCAGGGGTATTCGCCATTATGGAGGGCTTTGTAAAAGCCGTAGAAACAGAAACAGTAGTTCGCATCTTTAACACGAATACAAATAAAGTTATTGAAGCGCATGTTCCAGTCCGAGATGGTAAGCCTATTATTGATGGTGACTTTTCTATCGATGGTGTTCCTGGTACAGGTGCTCGTATTACATTATATTTCTTGGAACCAGGCGGTTCTAAGACAGGTAAGTTACTACCAACAGGCAATGTACAAGACACAATTACATTGGCTGATGGTCGCACAATCCAAGTCAGTTTAGTAGATGCAGCTAATCCAGCTGTATTTGTAAAGGCTACAGATCTTGGTTATGAAGGCACGGAATTACCGGCTTTCACAGAAACGGATGGCGGTGTATTACTCAATACACTTGAAGATATTCGCACCACTGCGGCGGTAATGATGGGCCTTGCTCCATCTAAAGAGTCCGCAAGTCCTGCAGTTCCAAAGGTATGTATGGTGTCCGCACCACAAACCTACGTGGCAAGCGATGGTCGAACTATCAAGGGGAATAGTATAGACATCGTGGCTCGTACAAAGGCACTAGCTGTAATGCATAAAGCCTATGCCGTTACAGGTGGTATCTGTACTGCTACAGCAGCGCTTATTACGGGTACTGTGGCGAACGAAGTAGTTAGCGAACGTGCTAAAGAAACGAATCAAGTTACTTTAGCACATCCATCAGGGAAGTTTGATTTCGAAATATGCTTGACCCATGATAAGGGTTGGCATGTGGAGAAGGCGGGCGTCGCTAGAACAGCGCGACCGATCATGAAAGGCATAGCTTATGTTAAAGGAGAGTAAGAATGAATAAGCTACTTAAAATTGCAATTATGTTTGCCATTCCTCTGGTAATGTGGTTCATTACACCGCCAGAAGGTTTGAGTGTGGAAGCTTGGCGACTGCTAGGTTTCTATTTAATGGCTATCGTTGGTCTTGTTGTTAAACCTTGGCCAGCACCAATTATTTTGTTGTTATCTATTGCAGGTTCTTCAATTTTCTTAAATGCAACGAAAAACGTATTGTCTGGTTATGCATCCACTACAGTATGGCTAGTATTCTCTGCGTTCTCCCTCAGTGTGGCGTTCGTAAAAACAGGACTTGGCCGTCGTATTGCGTACCTATTGATTAAATCCTTAGGTCACACTACATTGCGTCTTGGCTATGTAACTGCGTTATTAGATCTTATTATTTCTCCGGTAACACCTTCCAACACAGCACGTTGTGGGGGTATCGTGTTCCCAATCATGAACTCTGTAGCAAAAGCATTGGGCTCTGAGCCTGGTGAAAGTTCAAAAAAAGCTGGTTCTTACCTCATGGTTAACACATACATGGTTACAAAAGTAACAAGCTTGATGTTCGCTACGGCTATGGCGCCAAACTTATTGGCAGCTGACTATATGAACAAAATTTTAGGCGTAGATATTAACTGGGGCCTTTGGGCATTAGCACTCGTAGTACCTGGTCTTGTAATGCTTCTCATTACACCAGCTTTGGTATACTATCTAGACAAACCATCTATTCAACACATCGATTCTCATGCGATTGCCGATGAAGGTTTGAAAGAACTTGGACCTATGACTGGTCGTGAGAAATCTCTTATCGCTATCTTTATTCTTGCTTTAGTTGGTTGGGCATTGCCTTCCATTTTGACACAAGGGTTCGGCATTAAATTCTCCATCGATGCAACAGCAGTAGCTATCGTAGCTATGGTAGCAGCTCTTGTATTCGGCGTTATCAAATGGGAAGATATGCTTGAATCTAAAGGCGCTTGGAACACACTGATTTGGTTCGGCGGTATCATCGGTATGTCCAGTGCATTGTCTAAGGTTAAATTCTTTGAATGGCTTGCTACATTCATGGGTACACACTTCAGTTTCGGCGATAATCCTATGATGGCTCTTATTATCATCGGCGCTATCAGTATCGCTGTTCGTTACTTGTTTGCATCTGGTAGTGCGTACGTTGTAGCAATGCTTCCAGTATTCCTTACTGTAGGTAAGGTTGCAGGTGTAAACCCAATGGCGTTGTCCTTGTTATTGGCTGCTACAAACTCCTACGGTGGTGCGTTGACTCACTATGGTGGTGCAGCGGCTCCAATCGTATTCGGTGCAGGTTATAACACAGTTAAGAACTGGTGGATTATCGGCGGTATCTTCGCTATCATGTGCTTCATTGTGAACCTTACAGTGGGCTACGCATGGTGGGAAATCCTTGGTATCCTTTAATACCTAATTAGAGACAATAGTTATTCTATACATATAGAATGATCATCCCCTAGATGGTGAAAGTGTTAGAGCTTTCATAAAATCACATAAGAAAAGAGCTGTAACAGAATCAGTATATGAATTCCTGTGACAGCTCTTTTTAGATGTATTAAATTATATTTCTTAATCTATACCTATACAAATAAAGCTATATAGTTGAATTGCTTTGGCTTGAAGATGACCCATAGAGAGGCACTGATAAAGTTAAAACTTTGCGTGTTGGAGATGACAAACCATTACCTATAAGAGCTTTTACTTGACTAATGCCGAGAGACATTAGTTCTTTTTAACTTCCTCCCAGTCGTTTAAGTCTGGGAGTTTGTCATTTGTAATGGCATCTTGAATCCAGTAGTTGATGGAGGTTAAGTTACTGTAGTCTCGTTCAAAGCCGTATACGGTTCCATCTGCTTCAGTAACATAGAGTCGAATGCGTAAGTCTTTGCCTTTTTTGTTGCGCTCGATGTAGTAGCTAATACCTCGATCATCGAGGTTAGATGGGCGAACCGCAATGATATCATAGGTGCCATTAGATACGCCTTCCAAGGCATCCTTAATCATTTGGCTAGGATTGTCATATTGATTGAGGTAGAAGATATCGTTGTCGATAGCTAATGCATATTCACTTGGCGGGGTAGGGTTTTTGTACTGTTTTTCCCAGCTTTCATCAATAATAGGCAACTTAGCTGTATCATAGAAGTCTTTAATCAAAGCGAGACCTTCCGGAATTGTCATATCTTTAAAGTGTCTAATTTCATACACCGTAGAATCCAACTTATTAGCGCCTTCTGTTGTATCCCGACCATAGCCGTATAGATAGATAGTACAAGAGTTTTTATCTTCATTGTGGAACATAACGATATGGTGCATATCGTCAATGACGTTTTCTATGGATTGTCGATTATCATAGATGCCAAGGCTGAGGTATTTTTGTGTATCCCATTCGCGCTGGATGAAATTCCAGTCGTATTTATTGGTGCGCCAACCTGTAGTAGATTCCTCCATGATTTCTAATATATCTACAGAATTTTGAGGCCAAGTTGTAGGCATAGGATTACATGTCGTAGAAGATTGCTGAACACCTGCTTTGTATTGATAGTGTCCATTGACCTCCTCAAAGGCTTCTAAACGGTCAGATGCTTCGTCAGGTATTACTAATGGTTCCCCAGTACCTAACCAATTATCGTTTCTAGTGTTGATGTTCTTGATACTTTCATGAGCATGCTTGTAAAATGTGACGGCTTGGTCTAAGTCGGGCGTTCCTGTAGTGGCGCCGATTTCGTAGCAATAGCCTGCTGCCAATTGCCATAGATGATCCGCATAGTCATAACTGCCATATTCATCGTAACATTTGCTTGCCTGTTTAATGCATTCCAAGGCTACACTCATTTTAGGAGCATTGCCTTTTATGAAAGCGAATACATAAGCAAGATATGGCCAAATACCATCGTGGTTTTCGATAGCTGGTTGCTGCAATAAGTGAGCGATGCGAGACCAGTCTTGCGATTGACCATCGATGTTGAGGGTGCGAATGATAATGGCTTGTGTAGTGGTGTATGCATGGTCATTAAAGTCTAAATAATCTGGGCTTACAGAAGCACGCTCGTAGTATTTGAGGGCCTTTTGGATATCTTGAGGAATCGTTTTATTCGACAAATGTGGCTTTGCGTAATATTCGGCAGCTTCACGCAAACACAGGCCATTATTCATGGCTACACCACGCTCAAAATATTCGAGTGCTCTTTGATGCTCGGCGCGTGCTTTACATATATCGCCCGCTAAGAATAACATCAGAGGTAAACCTGCTTCGGCACCTTCAAATACGACTTGTTCTTCCATTTTCTTGTCGTCTTGCTCGATATAGGTAATGCGAAGATTACGGTATGCAATAACAAGGCCTGCAGAGGCAGATTTACGCAGCCAGTCTTGAGCAATAGCCGTTATTTTATTTGCCAATCTACGTTGATCTGGTTGTACAAATAAGGCTTTTAAGAAGCGTACAAATGCAGAGGGTTGACCTTCATTAGCCATCTTTTGGGCCGACGGCAAGATACGATAATCCTCCCATTGGAATACATTGGCAATGGCGTAGGCACAGTAAGAACAACCTTTTTGGGCGCCTTCATAGACACGCTGGAATGCTTCGTCCTTTGTCATAGGTAGCTCTTTTTCAATAGTTGGGGTGAGGGCACCAGCGGTACGCATAGCTTGTAAAATAGCGATGGCACTGCCGCGACGAATGGCCGTATGTAAGTAACTATAGGCCTTATTATCATCCTCAGGAAAACCGGCTTCAATCCACGTGAACTGCGGTCCCGAATAAACGCGCGCCAAAATAGCGTACACATCTCCGATACCTGGAATCTCTTGGCCTTCCTCGTCGGCTTTCACAAGGTCGTCAAGCTCGGCCTTGCCCTCCCAAGCGATATCTTTATTACATTGATGGAATATTTTATTGAAAGACTGCTGTATTTGATCGGTAAAATAAAAACTCATGCTCTCTTCTCCGCATAATAATCAGTGATGCTGATAACATATGTAATTTCAGTATACTATTAGTGTTTAGAGGAAAACAATATAAATATTCTGGACTCATAGTGTTGATATTTTAATATACATATATTTATATTAGAATAAAGTAGATTAAAAATTGTTTTGAGCGTATAGAGAGAATTATTTTAATGTGGTTAGATAATGAACTTTCACTATTTAAACAAAATATAGAAATGCTACGAGTGAATCAACGTATAGGCAGACTTTCATATTTGTGGGCTGTGCTTGGTGTAATGGTTAGCAAATTTTTAGCCTATCTTATATTTGGTCTATTGGTAGTGCTTATCCAAGGTAGTTCATTTCAAGATAGCCAGTATTTGTCTTATCTTTATTTTGGATGTCTACAGATTATACATGTAATTGCAACTATTTTTTTGCTTAAACGTAGACTAAATGATTGTGGGGCATCCTTATGGTATATGATTTTGGTTCCTATAGCATACCTAAGTTTATGGATGTATTGGGGGATGAATTTTAGTTGGGAAGCTATATTCGAAACTATTGTAAATGAAAGTTTTTATTGGGATGGTTTCTTTTGGCAGTATTTCGTCTTAGCTTGTTTTGCCCTGCCTCTTAGTGTGCCAGATTCTAATGAGTATGGCTTAGATGAAGGACGGGATAAATATAATAACTATATTATTGCCTACGATAGAAGCTCCACCGTTAGTGAAGAAAAAGATGTTGGTACATTCGACTATGTGTGTGGTTGTATATGGGATGTTTTATTTGCTAAGCTCTTTGATATTAAAGGAAGATCTTCCGTATCAGCCTTTGGGGTTGGTCTTGTAGGAACTCGCATTTTCATGGATGTCATTATGTATATGGCTATTGCCGTAGTTTCATTAATTGTTCAGTTGGGTATACCTTTTTATATACCACATTGGGGTTTTATGGTTATCCAAATATGGCCAGCCATCGCAATGATTACATTAGGTATACGTAGACTTCATGATTCTCTATTAAGCGGGTTATGGATTATTGGCCTTTTTATTCCGTATATTAATATTTTTGTCAGTTATCATCTTTTGTTTAAAAAATCTTGGCATATAGATGACTAAATGAAATGTCTTGGGTTTAAAATACCATTTGATATATATAAATAAGAGATTAAAAAATAACTTATTTTGTCGTATTACTTATTGTAATTCAAGAGATAAATAAATGATGTTGATGGGAGAGGTGTTATGGAGATTAATTTAGTAAATGAAATAAAATTTGCACTTAAACAAAACGATTTATATTTTATTAATAGGACACAAGACTATGTTATCGTTAATGATGATTATAGAGGAGTAATAATTTACACTCCTCAATTAGAGTATGTTGACTCTTATATACTAGATAATACAAAGGTTATAATTGTAAATAGTTTTGTAGATTCTGAAAATAATAGAATTGTACTCCATTTAGAAGCAGGATTATGGTACATTGATTTAAATAGACATTATTCACAGTTTATAAAGTATGATTTTGAGAGTGAATGCATTTATATTTTGTATTTTTCTGTATTTAAATCAGCGTCTATTAGCCTATTTGCCAATTCTCTTATGATACACTGGGACTTTGTTGATAATAATTTAAGTTTTACAGCTATTGATAGACTATCTTCTTCTGATGAACTCACTTTATATAGGAATTGGGAAAGTGAAATTAAAGTTGTAAATAGTATTGGCTTTATAGATAATAAATGGATAGTATATGAGGAGGATATTGAGATATATCAGCATAATAGTCTTATTCATAAATTTCCTATGGAATATAGGGGATGGTATCGATTTGATATAAATGGTGATTATTTTATTGCCATAGATGAATCTATTTTAATTTTAACTAGCTTAAGTAATACCCGAAATAGGCTGAAAAAAATTTATGTTGATAAGAAATCTTGTTTTGGCGCTGTGTTAATACATGATAAGCACTTTTCTTATTTAGTTGTATTGGTTAGTAATGAAGGAACAGGAGTATCATATTTGCGAAGTTATAATATTTCCAATTAGTGCATATATTACAATACTTACCATAAGATGAAGAATGATGAGACAACTATTATATTCTGAGTTAATAAATTTTAAGTTTGAATTATTATCTTTAATTCAATGGTTAAAGATAATCAAATTATTTACAATCAATATACAGACATACCTTTCTATAAACTTATTGGTGTTTATTGGTATAGGAATAAATATATATATATTCTCCACTCTTCCAGAGATAGTATATACTCAAGAAATTTATGACATTATATATTACGTGGGCACAATTATTTATATTCTTTTTGTAGCTTTTACAAATTATGCTAGCTTGAATTATTACAAAAAAGTGCAATTTAATTGGGTAAATATCATAATTACTGTGCTTTTACTATTGTTATTATTGGGTGGAAAGCATTTTGACCTTTCTTACGGAAAAGCTATTTTTGAGTCCAACAATATTATATTATGGGGCGTTGATGTACCAGATTTATTCTATCCATGTCTTTTGGGATCAATGTTGTTGTTTTCTGTAGTACCTAGGAAACTTTGGTTAAGAGATAATAATGTTGAACTTAAGGGAATAATTTTTGATAATAAGGTTATAGATGTACTCTGGGGTAAGCGTAATGATTTAACTACCTCTCAAATTAAAGCTATAAATTCTTTTTATAGTCGCCAAGATAAAAGGCCTCTTTTAACAGAGCTTTATAAAAGCATATTAATTGATAGTCTTTGGCCTAATGGACGAAGTACAGTTCGTCAATGGAATCTGTTTAATGTATATTTAGCGTTTATAATATACAATATGATATTAAATTATAATATCGAAAACTGTGCTCTGCGATATGCTTTATACGTTTATCTTATATATATTATTATCATCATGATCTTTAGACGTTTGAGAGATAGCAATAGTAGTATATTTTGGATTATTGGCTTATTTGTTCCTATTATCAATATATATGTATTGTATCTGCTGTATAATAAAACCTCTGCATTATACGATAAAGAAAGTAATAGTATTTTTTATTATGCATTATGATACATAAAATATGGAGATACGAGATTGTATGTTAAAGATCTTTCTATGGCTGAACAACAATTAGAAATTAAAACTTCTTGACTTTCATTCTATAGAAACATTATAATCAGATTATAATTTTATACTCGCCTGAAATAAACCGATGAGGTGGAGATAAAAATAGGATATGCACTCACAGAGAGCGGGATTAGCTGAGAACCCGTAGTACGCAGCTTATTAAATGGACCACCGAGGGCGCATGGAAAAGAATGAACTTTCACAGTCATTCCTAGTATGGTGCGACGTCACACGAGCGTTAGTCGTGAGGGATATGTTAGTATCCTGCGAAAGGGGAATGCACTGCATTCAAACAAGGTGGTACCGCGATTTATAGCACAATACAAATATTTTTTAATAATTGTATAAGAATAGAACTATAAACTCGTCCTTGACGTTATATTGTCATGGGCGAGTTTTTTTATTGGCAAATGCCAGATGGAGGTTCTCATGATTTTCCCTAGTCTTGACCGTGTGAAAGCTATCGCACCGGGCTACGATATCGTGCCTGTATATATGGAAATTTTATCCGACGTACGCACACCGATTAGCGTGTTGAAAGCGTTAAAACAAGTGAGCAGTCATACGTACTTGCTTGAAAGTGCGGATAATAGTAATCATTGGGGCCGTTACTCCTTCTTGGGCTATGATCCTAAGATTGAGCTATTCTGCAAAAACCATAAAATGACCATCAAAGATGGTACAACTCGTACTTTTGAATGCTCTAATCCTGCGGCAGAGATTCGCAATATTTTGAGTCAATATAAAAGCCCTCGCTTAGAAGAGTTACCAACTTTTACAGGTGGCTTTGTAGGCTACTTCGCATGTGAATACATTCGCTATATTGAGCCAACATTGGATTTTCCAACGCCAGATGATGATTCTGCGATGGTCAACGATGTAGACCTTATGCTCTTTGATAAAGTTATCGCTTTTGACCACTACAAAAATAAAATTTACTTGATTGCCAACATCAGCACAAATGATTTGGAACGCAACTACAACAAGGCGGAGCTCGAATTGAAAGCCTTAGCTGACCTCGTAGTGAACGGTAAAGAGGCTAACATTCCAAAAGGCATCCTTAAAACAGAGTTTACCTCTGAGTTTACAAAGGACGAGTTTGAAGCAGTCGTTAAAAAGACGCAGCATTACATCAAGGAAGGGGATATCTTCCAATGTGTTGTATCTAATCGCCGCGAAGCGGAGTTTGAAGGTAGCTTGTTAAATGCATACCGCGTATTGCGCACCTTGAATCCATCTCCGTACATGTTCTATCTATCTGGTGGCGATGTAGAGCTTACAGGGGCTTCTCCAGAAACATTGGTAAAACTGACTGACGGCAAAATGTATACCTTCCCAATTGCAGGTACGATGCGTCGTGGCAAAAACGAAGCAGAAGACCTCGCTATTGAGGAAAAACTTATTAACGATGAAAAAGAATTGGCTGAACATAACATGCTCGTTGATCTTGGCCGTAACGATTTAGGTAAAATTTCTAAATTCGGTTCCGTAAAAGTTGAAGCGTTACATATGTTGCAACGTTTCTCCCATGTAATTCATATTACATCTACTGTAAGCGGTGACATTCAAGACGGCAAAGATGCTCTGGATGCCATCGGTGCTACACTGCCAGCAGGTACTTTATCTGGAGCTCCTAAAATTCGTGCTATCGAAATCTTACACGAACTAGAAAAAAGCCCACGCGGTGTATACGGCGGTGCCGTAGGTTATATCGATTTCTCCGGTAACATGGATGTATGTATCGGCATCCGCATGGCCATGAATAAAGGCGGTAAGGTCTATGTTCGCGCTGGTGCAGGCATCGTTCGCGATAGTGTTCCTGAAAGTGAATACAATGAGACCTTGATAAAAGGCCAATCCATGATTTCCGCAATTACAAATGCACAGGAGGTAGAATAATGGTACTCCTTATAGATAATTACGATAGCTTTTCCTTCAATTTATATCAATTAGTAGGCTCTATCGATCCAGATATTAAAGTCATCCGCAGTGATGAGTTAACAGTTGAAGAAATCCGCGCTTTAAAACCCGATTACGTGATACTTTCACCAGGACCTGGTAGACCAGCTGATGCGGGCGTATACGAAGACCTATTGCGCGAATGCAAAGGCGAATTCCCGATTCTCGGTGTATGCCTCGGTCACCAAGCCATTGGCGAAGTATTTGGCGGTACCGTGTCCTACGCAAAACAAGTTATGCACGGCAAACAAAGCGTAGCAAAACAAGTACACCCATCCAAAATCCTTAAAGGTGTACCAGAACAATTTGAAGTGGCTCGATACCACTCCCTAGCGATTATCGACGAAACCATGCCAAGCGAACTCATCGTTACATCCATTACAGACGACGGCGAAGTAATGAGCGTGGAACACAAAGACTACCCGATTTATGGAGTGCAATTCCATCCGGAATCCATCATGACACCAAACGGGGAACAAATAATTCGCAATTTCTTAGAAAAATAACCACTGTTTAATTTAGGTATTTGATGGGCTATTTATAGGTCATAGAACGATAGGGCAGAAATAAGGTCTCTCGGAACTCCAAGTGGCCACCGCCCCACTACGTGGGGCCGCCAAGTCGTTCCTTAAGACCTTATTTCTTGCCAACTCAACCTTGGCATTACCTACTTAATAGCTCCTCTACAATACATATATCGAACAGTAACTATATTTTCTAAATAAATATGCGAATCAGAACCCCTAATATAAGAAAAGGTGGTGCAAAGCACCACCATTCCCACTCTCCCTATAAAGGGATGACCTGTGCGTTACTCCATATAATGCGCAGGATCATTTGATAATAGTTTGTATGAGGGATATCTATTAAATTGGTATGATTTTTTAGTAGATAGGTGCGATTGGGTTATGTGTGAAGCCGACTTGGCGCCCCGCATAGCGGGGGGTAGCCACTTGGAGGCTGAGTACATAACCCAATCGGTAGTAGTCAGTTTGATATGGTATCAATTTAATAGATATCCTCAAAAGGAGTTATAAATGATTAAAGACGCATTATATGCAGTAACGCACGGTCAGGATTTATCCTACGACCTTGCTAAAGATACAATGAACAAGATTATGAGCGGCGAGGTAGCCGAGGTTCCTATGGCTGGTTTCTTATGCGCTTTAGCAGCAAAAGGCCCTACTGTAGATGAGGTTACGGCTTTTGCTGAGGTTATGCGCGAGAAGGCTGGTTCTGTTCCTCACGAAGGCACTGTTGTAGAGATCGTAGGTACTGGCGGTGATGAGGCTAATACGTTCAACATTTCTACCACATCTGGTTTCATCATTTCCGCAGCAGGTATTCCTGTAGCAAAGCATGGTAACCGCAGTGTGTCTAGTAAATGTGGTGCTGCCGACTTAATTGAAGCGTTGGGCGCTAAATTAGAGCTTAACGGTGAACAAAACGAGGCAGTGCTTAACAAAGCCAATATGTGCTTCATGTTTGCCCCTGTGTATCATCAATCGATGAAATATGCAGGTCCTGTACGTAAGGCGCTAGGTGTTCGTACGGTGTTCAATATCCTTGGACCGTTGGCAAACCCTGCAGGCGCTACTGTGGAGTTGATGGGCGTGTACGATAAATCTTTAGTAGAACCATTGGCTCGCGTATTGGCTAATCTTGGTGTAAAACGCGGAGCGGTTGTACACGGCTTTGACGGTCTCGATGAGATTACAGCAACCAATAAAACGTACGTATGCGAAATTAATAATGGTACTTTCACAAGCTACGAATTCGATCCAAAGGAATATGGTTTTGAATATGCGGACAAAACAGAGCTTGAAGGTGGAGATGCTACGGTAAATGCTGAGATTACACGTCGCATTCTCGATGGTGAGCAATGCGGTAAACGCACGGCTGTTGTTCTTAACGCGGGCATGGCGATTTACCTTGCGAAAGACGGCATTACATTGGCAGAGGGCATCGAAGAGGCGAAAAGCATGATCGACTCTGGCAAGGCTCTTGCTACAATGGAACAGTTTGTGAAAGCAACCCAAGAGGTATAACCATTGATTTTAGATAAGATTATAGAGGCTACTAAAATTCGGGTAGCCCAAGAAAAACAGATTGAATCGCCTGATTCTGTGAAAGCAGCGGCTTTGGCGTTACCATCTGATACAGGATTTCCCTTTGAAGCAGCCCTTCGTCAGCAAGACTTCAACTTCATTTGCGAAGTAAAGAAGGCTTCTCCGTCTAAGGGAATCATTGCTGAGCACTTCCCCTATTTAGAGATCGCCAAAGAATATGAAGTAGCAGGTGCGGCGGCTATTTCCGTGTTGACTGAGCCAGACTTCTTTAAAGGTGATAAAACATATCTTCAAGAAATCGCGAGCACTGTAAAAATCCCTGTGCTTCGTAAGGACTTCATCATTGATGAATACCAAATTTACCAAGCGAAGGTGTGGGGGGCTAGTGCAATCCTCTTGATTTGTGCCTGCCTTGATGTGCCAACATTGACGAAGTTCCGTGAATTAGCAGACTCGTTAGGATTGTCTTCCCTAGTAGAGGCTCACGACGAAGCAGAAGTGCAAATGGCCATCGATTGCGGTGCTCGTATCATTGGCGTTAATAACCGCAATTTGAAAGACTTTACGGTGGATGTACAAAACAGTGTACGTTTGCGTAATCTCGTTGAAGACGATGTAATCTTCGTATCTGAAAGCGGTCTTGAAACGCCAGAGGATATCCAAGTATTGCGCGATAATAATATCGGTGTTGCCTTGATGGGGGAAACTTTCATGCGTTCTCCCAATAAGGTTGAAAAGTTAGCCTATCTTTATGGGCCAACATATTATACTCCTAAGGTTAAGATGTGTGGTATCTCCAAGGTTGAAACAATCCCAGCCATCGTCGATGCAAAGCCAGACTACATGGGCCTTGTATTTGCACCAAGTAAACGACAAGTCACTGTAGACCAAGCAAAAACCTTAGTTGAAGAACTACATAAACAATACGTAAATCGATATAACAGAGGCACAGAACAATACAGTAATCAGACACTTATACATCAAGAATTTATTAAAACGGTAGGCATTTTTGTCAATGAAACGCTAGATAATCTCGTTACGATTGCCACAGAAGTAAATCTTGATGCGGTGCAATTGCACGGTGATGAAGATGAAGCTTTCATCCAATCCTTAAAAGAACGTACTAATGTAGAGGTTTGGAAGGCTGTTCAAATCCGCAGTGCTGCAGATGCAGAGGCGTGGATTGATAGCAGTGCTGATATGCTATTATTTGATGCGTACCACAAAGATGAGCGGGGCGGCACAGGCGAAGTTTTCGACTGGTCCTCGTTAGATGAGTTTGAACGACCATTTATGCTGGCTGGTGGTATCGATAGCACCAATGTAGCGCGTGCTATTCGCACGGTTCGACCTTATGGCATCGATATTAGTAGCGGCATTGAAACAGAAGGCGTGAAAGACGATGAAAAGATTAAAGCTTTCACCAACATCGTAAGAACAATAGCCATGCCATAATATGGCGTGCTAGCAAGAATGGTATATAGAAAGGTAAGTTATATGAGTGAACAAAGACATGGCTATTTTGGCTCCTTTGGTGGTCAATTTATGCCGGAAACATTGATGAATGCAGTCATCGAATTGGAAGAGGCGTACAACAGGTACAAAGATGATCCTGATTTCGTACGCGAACTTGAGGATTTACATAAAAAATATACAGGCCGTCCATCCCTTTTATACTATGCAGAACGCATGACAAAGGATCTTGGGGGCGCCAAAATCTATTTAAAACGAGAGGACTTGAACCATACTGGTTCTCACAAATTGAATAATGTAATCGGTCAAATGTTATTGGCGAAACGGATGGGTAAAACGCGCGTTATTGCTGAAACTGGTGCGGGCCAGCACGGTGTGGCTACGGCAACTATTGCGGCTTTAATGGACATGGAGTGTGAAGTATACATGGGTGCAGAGGACTGTGAACGCCAAGCGCTCAACGTATATCGCATGCAATTGCTTGGGGCAAAGGTACATGCTGTAACTAGCGGCACTAGCACATTGAAAGATGCCGTATCTGAAGCGATGCGCGAATGGACAAATCGCATGTCCGATACGCACTATGTGTTAGGTTCTGTTATGGGTGCTCATCCATTCCCTGTGATCGTTCGCGATTTCCAATCCATCATCAGCCGTGAAGCGCGTGAGCAAATCCTTGAAGCAGAAGGCAAATTGCCAACAGCTGTTATGGCTTGTGTAGGTGGTGGCTCCAATGCGATGGGCATGTTTTATCACTTCATAGACGATGAAGGTGTTCGCCTCATCGGTTGTGAAGCGGCAGGTCGCGGCATCGATACAGAGGAACATGCAGCGACAATTGCGAAGGGCTCTGTTGGTATCTTCCACGGTATGAAATCTTACTTCTGCCAAGACGAAGACGGCCAAATCGCTCCAGTATACTCTATCTCTGCAGGCCTTGATTATCCTGGTATCGGCCCTGAACATGCGTACTTGCACGATAGTGGTCGCGCAGAATACGTGCCTGTCACAGACGACGAAGCAGTAGATGCTTTCGAATACTTGTCTCGTTTAGAGGGGATTATTCCAGCTATCGAGAGTGCTCACGCGGTGGCGCATGCTCGTAAAATCGCTCCTGCTATGAGCAAGGACGATATCATTATTATTTGTTTATCTGGTCGCGGCGACAAAGACGTGGCGGCTATGGCGAAATACAGAGGGGTGGATCTTCATGAGTAACATTAAAGACGCTTTCACAAAGGGCAAGGCATTCATCCCGTTCATCAGCGCTGGTGATCACGGCATCGAGACGACAGAACGTTATATTCGAGTTATGGTGAAAGCCGGCGCCGACATGGTAGAAATCGGCATTCCTTTCTCCGATCCTACGGCAGAAGGCCCCGTTATCCAAGAAGCGAGCACACGTGCTCTCTCCTCAGGCGTAAAAATCAACGATATTTTCGATATGGTGCGCCGTTTGCGTACAGGTGATGATGCGGTGACGACTCCTCTCGTATTCATGACTTACTTGAATCCAATTTACGTGTTTGGTCGTGAGAAATTCTTTACCCTCTGCGAAGAGGTTGGAATCTCTGGTATTATCGTGCCAGACATGCCCTTTGAAGAAAAAGGCGAGCTTGGTAGTATCGCTCATAAATACGGTGTTGAAATAGTATCTTTGATCGCTCCAACATCTGAAAATCGCATTGAAATGATCGCTAAAGACGCAGAAGGCTTTATCTACTGCGTATCTTCTCTTGGCGTTACGGGGATGCGTAGCGAAATCAAGACGGATATTAAATCTATCGTTGAAACTGTTCGCAAATATACAGATATCCCGGTAGCTGTTGGTTTTGGTATCTCTAAGCCAGGACAAGCGGAAGCTATGGCACGTGTATCCGACGGTGCCATCGTAGGCTCTGCTATCGTTAAAATCGTGGCAGAACACGGTGAAAATGCGGATCAAGCGTTATTCGACTATGTACAATCTATGAAACAAGCTGTCCTAAAGGCTGGCGCATAATAGGGTTGCCTTATATAATAGAGGTGACAAGTAAAAATAGGACCTATCGTCGTGATAGGCCCTATTATTATATACAGAGTATTATGCACGCAATTATGTAGTATTGCAAAGGCGATGATGTAGTACTGCGAGAGCGATAATGCAGTATTACAAACGCGATAATGCAGTATTACGAATGTGATAATACAGTATTACGAAAGTGTTTATAGTAAGTGTTTTTTAGGAGGTCGTATGCAACGCTGTACACGTTGTGGTAAAGAAGGGCCAAACAATCAGTCTATTTGCTTGCGCTGTGGCGGGAATATGGCAAATGTAAATATTCCTGTTCATACGACAGTAAGCCGTCAAACAGGCCTTACTATTGTAGATTTTGAACGCTATAATCAAGGCTATAAAGATAATTTTATCAATACATTTCTTCTCCAGTGGCTCACGATAGAGGGGCGTTCCTCGCGTGGCAATTACTGGCGGTATATGCTAGTGATGACTTTGATTTGGTGTGCCATTCACTGGATATGTGCGGTTATCGGTTGGGCTAATGCTGATGATGGAAATCAATTCATTGCATGGGTAATGCTTAGCATTTTGCTGTTCTTTGTAACTGTTATTCCAGCTATAACCATCACGATTCGTCGTTTACACGATGTGAATCAATCGGGCTGGCTTGCTCTACTAATTTTAGTGCCTGTCATTGGTCCATTATCCTTATTATATTGGACGGTGAAAGCAGGAGACCCTGGAGAAAACTGATTTGGTAAGCCTCTATATACTGAGAATATCGATGAAAATTTGAGCGCTAAGTTACAAATTTCTACGAGTCCAACAAAGACGACAGATCGTAAGATGCTAGTAGTACTCGTTGTGAGTTTAGTCCTTGCGTGGTATGGAAATTATAATATTGCCGAGGGCTTCGCCAATGTTTTTCAAGGTGGCGATTTTAATGCTGCTGCTAGATACTCCAAGAAAACAAACTCTGAAGCGAAGTCGTATGGTCTTGAAGCGCGTATTTCTGTGGAGCGATTCTTTGAAGAGGTTGTGAATGAACAGTTTCGAGAGGCCCATGCTCGGCTTGGTGGAGCAGAACGCGAGAAATATCCTACAAAAGAAAGTCTCGCTAAAGCCTATGAAGGTGTGCGCCGCGTAGACTACGATATACTTGAAGTTATATCTGACTCAAAGGATGAAGTACAAATCGCTTTTGCTATTCGCCTGAGTGGAAAACGAGATGGCACACCATTTACTGAGGCCCGTAGTGGTACTATGATCTTGCGCACTAATCAATATACGCTATTCCAAATCGTACAAATCAAAGAGTAGTAATCATTTAACGTAACTATTTAACGTAATCATAGGTAGACCATAATCTTAAATATAGTCTATGTAATGATCTTTAGATCTTAAGCTAACAATTGAATCAAAAATAACACAAAAGGACGTTATACATTGTATAACGTCCTTTTGTTAGGTTAGTTTTGTGCTTTATATGGCTAGCAATGCTAGTTAAGAAAGGCCTTAGTCATTAGAGGACTCAGAGCGCATATGTTGGTGGCTCCGTTCCGTTTGTTTCTTTTTGTCGTGTTTATCACGTTTAGATGATTTATGCTTTCTGTGTTTTTTCTTTTTCTCACCTTTTTTGAACCATGGATGATCGCTACTATCTACTGTGCCATCAGCATTTTTTTTCATGCGAGGGGAGTCACCGATCGTGTAGCGATAGTCTTTAGCTTGGGCTATATTGGCACCAATACCAACAGTTAAGAAGGCACCTAAACTGGCCAAGGCTACTGCTTTAATTAATTTAGCTTTCATAATTGTCTCCTGTATAATTAATTGTACGAATTTTAGTTGTAAGAAATATATATGTAGTATAGATAAAATTCATGAATGAGAAATGAATAAAAATAAATCAACTGAGTTGATAAATCATAGTATAATAGGAATAACTATATATGTTTATTATCTAAGATTATAGTAGGAGTTTTATGAAACAGAGAGTATATGAAATCCTCTATCGTGAGCTAGTGGAAAACTATGCGAACAGTAAGGGGCGTACCAATACAGCCGATTTTTGGCTCACCATAAGTGCTATATCCTTTGTGTATGGCTTAATTATATGTATTACAGGTCTTGCGACATATATACCGTACGGATTTCTTTATGCTGTCTCTATCGGTGGTGGCGTATTATTTGTATTGTCCATACTGTTATGTTTGCCGAAGATTATGCTCATGGCAAGACGGTTGCGAGACTCTAATAATGATCCAACGCTGATTTTTTTGCTATTGGTTCCTATTTTAGGCTGGCTTGCATTATTATATCTATTATGTAAGCGCACATCGCCTATGCCTAATGTATTAGAGATACAAAATAATGGTGTGTCGCAACCCAATACAAGCGATAATGTAGATAGATCAAATCTCATGACATATGATACACCTGTAGCTGAAGTATCAACTGATGTAATAGAGGAAAAACGTTCCGTATCGGGTATTGTTACTGCTGTTATATTGGTATTAAGTTGGCTTGCCACTAGTGCGGGTAGTACAATGATTAATCATAATTTAAAGGTAGAAGAGACTGCTTATGGCAATTTGGAACCTAGTTCGTTAACGAAACAAGCAACTCATCTTTTACAAAGCGAAACAGCTACAACAGAGGGGCGTACTGTGGTAAGCAATTATTATGAAGCCCTCAATAAAAAGGATTATCATGGTGCGTACCGTTACTTGAGTGCTCGTACTATGGAACGATATGGTACCTTTGAACTATGGGAACAAGCAATGTCTAAGGAAACGGTTCCTAAGGTGAAAACGATTCAGCTTGACTATGTTGCTCAAGATATAGAGGATGATTTAGCTTTTAATTATATAGGCTTTACCCTTACCTTTGAGAATGATGATTTAGAGCCGCTATTAGTTCGCTTGTATAAGGAAGGCAAGGGCTGGAGCATCATTGGTATTGAAGCCGTGGAGGAGGATTAGGTTATGTCAACCATAAATATATATGATTTGAATTATACCGATGCCTTCAAGTTAGGTATTAAAAATTATGCTAATTTTAACGGTCGTGCTAGCCGTAGTGAATATTGGCGATTCGTGGCAGGCATTATGTTGATTCAAGGATTGTTTGGAATTTTTGCTTTTCTTTGTAGTACCTTGGGATTCCCTAATTATGAAGAGATTATAAATAATGTTGCTACAGTGGTATCTATCTTCTTTTTACTTCCCAATATAGCTTTTACAACGCGTCGTATGCATGATATTGGGCGGAGTGGTTGGACTCAGCTGATTTCATTTATTCCCATTATAGGTTTCTTTATATTCCTCGTCTACGAATTGCGTCGTGGTGATCAAGGTGTGAATGCATACGGTGAAAGAACAGCATACATCACCATTACTCCTGAGGTTAGCAAGGCTACCGGCCTAGAAGAAACTCCATCTCGTCGTCAAGACTGGGTGATGGGAATTACCCTCTTTATTATTCATTCTATTATTATTGCCGATATTATTGGTGAGATATTATGGTATGGTATTAATGGAAATGGATACTTCTAATAGACACCTGTATTTATTAACAACTTCATTTTTTTATTTTATAAAAGTTTAACACCTCCTTTATAGACAATATAACACTTTGTAGTAAAATGAATTCTAAATGAATTTAAAAATATAGATATTAATGAATAAAGAATATCTGAGTTACTATATGTGTTAAGTGCAACAGGACTTTCTCAGCTTTAGGAATCCTGTTTGTCGATGGAAGGAGTTTATTATGAAATCTTGTCCCTATTGTGGACATGAAGTATTGAAAACAGATTGTTACTGCCCAGAATGTGGGCATGTTAGCAGACCTCTAATCTCGTTAGATAAATATAATCTAGGCTTGATTGAGAACTTTAAACAATGCGTGATTTATAAATATGCTGATTTTGACGGCCGTGCGAGTCGTAGTGAATATTGGCATTTCTTTTTAGCCTATCAATTGTTGTTTGTTGCCATTCTGTTTACATGTGCTTTTTTGAGTTATATTAGCCCTTTATCTAGCGCAGTAGGCGTAGGTTTTGGTTTAGTTATTCTTGTCCTCTTGTCAGTGGTTATGGTTATTCCTGGTGTGGCCGTTGCGGTGCGACGTTTGCACGATCAAGGTCGATCTGGTGGGTTAGTATTTATTGGATTCATCCCTGTAGTGGGGACGGCTATCCTACTGATTCTTATGGCTCTTCCTGGTGAAAGCGAATCAAATCGCTTTGGAGCCCCTACAGGTCAAGTCGTTGTAACAAAACAAATGGCCCATGAATTAGGCCTTATTGATGCTACACCGTCCATGGGACTAACTGCAGGATTATTCTGTGCTATCTTTGTGCTGTGGTTCTTGGTAGATAAACTGCTCACTACAAGTATGATGTAGCCTATGATGTATCCTAAAATGAAATATTGATGATATAAACTCTCTTTATAGCTCTCCTATAGAGAGAGTTTTTGTATGTGGTGACTATAAGTTGCAGTTTGGTAATAGTATAATCGTAATATATTTTTTCCTATCATATGGGTTTTTTACTTTTTCTCATAGAATATAATTGCATGAATTGTTAATATAATGCATAGGGTATTCTCAAAATGTATAGAAAATAATTTTCAAAAATGTTAGTAATAATTTTATAATATTTTTAGTTTAAATTTATTTGTTATTTTTTGAGGAGAGAATAGAATGACTGATTTATCTATCAAAAATCTTTCGTATGTAGATAATTTTAAACATACGGTTATGGGGAACTTTGCTAATTTCAAAGGCCGTGCAAGCCGTAGTGAATGCTGGCGTTTCTATGGTATCACTGTTGTTATTGCTGGTATCCTTAACGTATTGAGCGCTCTTGTAGCGGATACTGCATTAGCTAGTGTTGTAGGGATTATCTCTTTAGCATATAACGCTGCAATCTTATTACCTTCTATCGGCCTTGGTGTTCGTCGCTTGCATGACATTGGTAAAAGTGGTTGGTTCCTTTTGATCAGCTTAATTCCATTTGGCATCATCTATGTTATTTACTTATTGGTTCAAAAAGGTGATGAAGGTGATAACGAATATGGTTCTCCAATGAGCTATGAAGTAATCACTGCTGAAGAAGCTGCTCGTACAGGTCTTAAAGAAACTCCAACTGAAGACATGGATCGTAAATTCATGTATGCATGTATTGGTATTATTATTCTTGAAGTAATTCTCATGAGTGTATTGTCTTAATTAGAAATAAAATGCCTACTTACGTAGGCTTTTTTCTTTTAACAGCGAAGCAAATATAATTAGGAGAATATATATGATAGAAAATGATCAACAATATGAACAACAAAATGAACAACATCAAGTTGAAATCGGCTCATCTAATGTAGAACCTGTGAGTACAGAGTCCAACATAGTTTCAGATAAACCTTTGACCGGGGCGGAGAAATATGCTCAGAAATTAGCTATAAAGCAACGTATTCAGGAATTAACATGTGAACTGGAGTCATTAAAGTATCCTAATGATAAATATGCTATGGGGATACTGGATTCGGTTCATCGAACTGTTATTAAGAAATATGTCACTATCGGTGGGCGGGCAAGCCGCAGTGAGCTTTGGCAGTACGTATTGTTTTACTATATGGTCTTTGCTGTAATAGGAACTGTAACGGGTTTCTTGAATATATTATTAGGTAATATTATTGCATCATTTCTTATAATCTATATATTTTTATTCATAGGGGCATATGGGCTTCTGTTGCCGACACTTGCAGTGCAAGTTCGACGCCTTCATGATATCGGAAAGTCCGGATGGTATATGCTGGTGAGCATGGTTCCTTTCGTAGGCGGTCTTCTTTTACTGTACTGGTTTGTACAGCCTAGTGAAGAAGGACCTAATGAATACGGAAATAAGACATCTTATATTGAGATTACTCCTGATATGAGCCGGGAATTACGTCTTAGCACGACACCGAGTTCAGGTTATAGATGGCTTATGGTGGGAATATTGATCGGACTCATTATTCTTTCGATTGCATTATGGGCTTATTCTTTATCCCATCAGTCATGGCATTTCCTATAAGTTGTAAATCAATATAAGTTATGTTGATTATGATATATAGCTTTTAATTAAATTTAGTCTATGATATAGTATCAATTAAGATATAATTGATACTATATCTTTTTCATTTATTTTATATATTTATAGTTTTATTCTCATGAGAGGCGGCTTTATATGAGTGATTTAGTAACAAAAAAATTAGGATATAAAGATAATTTCAAATTTGTTGTTATGGAGAATTATACCAATTTTAAAGGTCGTGCCGGTCGTGGTGAATACTGGCGTTTTACGGCTTTATATATTTGCTTATCCACTATTATTCAAGTGTTAAACGCTTTGTTAGCAGATACTTTCTTGGCTATTGTTTTCTCCTTGTTATCAATAGCTGTAAGCTTTGGTTTGTTATTGCCAAGCATTGCTGTATCTGTACGTCGTTT
The DNA here is from genome assembly GCF_938010505.1 of uncultured Veillonella sp. Lineage (GTDB taxonomy): Bacteria > Bacillota > Negativicutes > Veillonellales > Veillonellaceae > Veillonella. Next base: position 25,948 of record NZ_CALLVP010000121.1, read on the forward strand.
ACATGATATCGGCAAATCCGGCTGGATGCTTTTGGTATCTTTAATTCCACTTGTTGGTTGGTTCTATGTAGTGTACCTATTGGCTAAAAGTGGTGATGAAGACGTAAATGAGTACGGTCCTGTTGTGGGTTATGAAACAGTGACTGCGGAAATGGCTTCTGAAACAGGTTTAGAACAGACTCCTACATCTGGTACGGATAAAGCTGTTGCTATTATTACGGTTGTTATATATGTTGTTGGGCTTGCTATTGTTGCAGCAACTACAAAATAGGTTTTAAGTGATTGGTTTTTGATCAAGTTACATTTGATGCTATTGACAATGTATATAAATCTACCCTATAATATCTTGGTATATTAAGAATAAGATTGCGTTGAAAAAGACGGCATAGATCAGAATGGTTTAGTAGAGACCAAACTCATGGGCTGAAAGGTTTGGAAACTTGGATGTATGCGGATCACTTTGGAGCAAGCGGCAACACCGCCGGTGAACACCGTTATATGTCTAAGTGGCTTTCACAATATGAGAGATGAGTTGCGTCTTATGTGTTACAATCATGTGTTGGCATGGTGTGACAATCGCAGAAATGCGGTGGCGTTAGCTTTCACTAGTAACGAGAGTCAGTAGGGTGGTACCACGGATATGAAGTCCGTCCCTTCGGGGACGGGCGATTTTTTTATGTAAAAGGAGCACATCATGGATTACGGTAAGACGTTACATTTGCCTGAAACAGAATTCCCAATGCGCGGCAATTTGCCTAAGCGCGAACCAGAAATCTTAACATTCTGGGAGGACAACAAGATTTATCAAAAACGTTTGGAGTTGCGTAAAGACGCAAAGCCATTCATCTTGCATGATGGCCCTCCATATGCAAATGGTAAATTGCACATCGGTCATGCCCTCAACAAAACGTTGAAGGACATCATCATGAAATATAAAACAATGACTGGTCATTATACTCGTTACATCCCTGGTTGGGATACACATGGTTTGCCAATCGAGCATGCGGTTATTAAAAATACTGGTCTTAACCGTCATGAAATGGCACCATTGGACTTACGTAACAAATGTAAGGAATATGCATTAGAATGCGTAGAAAACCAAAAACAAGACTTCATTCGCTTTGGTGTATTAGGCGAATGGGACCGTCCTTATTTGACATTGCGCCCTGAGTTCGAAGTAAAACAACTTGGTATCTTCGGCGAAATGGCAAAACGGGGACACATCTATAAAGGTCTTAAAACTGTATACTGGTGTACTCACTGCGAAACTGCATTGGCAGAAGCAGAAATTGAATACGCTGAGAAAAAATCTTTCTCCATCTACGTAAAATTCCCTTACGTATCCGAGAAAAAGGTAACATTGCCAGCTGGCGTAGATCCTAAACAAGCATTTGCTGTTATCTGGACAACTACTCCTTGGACAATGCCTGCCAACGTAGCAATCTCCGTTAACCCTGAGCTTGAATACGGCTGGGTAAAAGTAGGTGAAGAGTACTACTTGATGGCTACTGAGCTTGTTGAAGCGGCTATGAAAGATATCGGCATCGAAGCATACGAAATCGTGAATCGTTTCTCCGGTGCAGACTTAGAATTAGCAGATTTCAAACATCCATTCGTAGAACGTAATTCTACAGTATTACTTGGCGATCACGTAACACTTGATGCTGGTACTGGTTGCGTTCATACAGCGCCTGCACACGGTGAAGACGACTTTAATATCGTTATGCGTTATAACAAGGAAGGTAAAACAGAGCTTCCTATCGTATCCCTTGTTAACGAAACTGGTAACTATACAAAACAAGTGGACGACAACCGTTATGGCGATACTGAATTCCCATTGGCTGGCGTAGAAATTCACGATGCAGAGGTGCCTGTAATCAAAATCTTGGCGCACAACAATGCATTGCTTCATAAATCTAGCTTGCGTCACCAATACGCTCACTGCTGGCGTTGTAAAAATCCTGTAATCTACCGTGCTACAGAACAATGGTTCTCCTCTGTAGATGGGTACCGTCAACAAGCTCTTGATGCAATCGACAATCAAGTGCAATGGATTCCTAAATGGGGTCATGACCGTATCTTCAACATGGTTCGCGATCGTGGTGACTGGGTAATTTCCCGTCAACGTATTTGGGGCGTGCCAATTCCTATTTACTATTGTGAAAGCTGCGGCGAGCACATCATCAACGATGATACTATCAAAGCATTACAAGAAAAAGTAGCAGTAGAAGGCTCCGATGCTTGGTGGGCACACAGTGCAAAAGAATTGTTGCCAGAAGGTTTCAAATGTCCTCATTGCGGTCATGATGAGTTCAAAAAAGAAACTGACATCATGGACGTATGGTTTGATTCTGGTTCCTCTTGGGCTGGTGTACTTGAAGTTAACGATCTTGACGTACCATGCGCTATGTACCTTGAAGGTTCCGACCAACATCGCGGCTGGTTCAACTCTTCCTTGTTAACTGCAGTAGCAACAACAGGTAAGGCACCTTACAACTCCGTATTGACTCATGGCTTCGTTGTGGATGGCGAAGGTCGCAAAATGTCCAAATCTGTAGGTAATACAGTAGCACCTAGCGACATCATCGACGTATACGGCGCTGACGTTATGCGCTTGTGGGTATCCTCCGCAGATTACCAAGCAGACGTACGTTTGTCTAAAGACATCGTAAAACAATTATCCGAAGTATATCGTAAGATTCGTAATACATTCCGCTTCTTGCTCGGTAACTTGGATGACTTCAATCCAAATACTGATAAAGTGGCTTACGCAGATATGTCTGAATTCGATAAATGGGCATTGTTGCGCTTAGAAGAAGTACGTCAAAAAGTTTCTGATGCATACGAAAACTATGAATTCCACATGTTGTATCATGCAATTCATAACTTCTGTACAGTAGACTTGAGCTCCATCTATCTTGATGTAATGAAAGATACTATGTACGCTGAAGGCAAAAACAACGTAGCTCGTCGTTCTGCTCAAACAGCGATGTACGAAATCTTGAAAACATTGGTAGCTATGGTATCTCCAGTGCTTTCCTTCACAGCGGAAGAAGTTTGGAAATACATGCCTAAAGAAGAGGGTATGCGCGAATCCGTTATGCTTCAAGATTGGCCACAAGGTCATCCTGAACACTTCAACCAAGAATTGGCTGATAAATGGAACCAATTGTTAGACTTGCGTACATCCGTACAAAAAGCATTGGAACTTGCTCGTCAAGATAAAACAATCGGTCACCCATTGGATGCATCCGTTACAGTATACGCTGAAGGCGCTGCATTCGACGCATTGCATGCACTTGGTGAAGAAGGCTTGGCTAAACTCGTTATCGTATCTGAAGCTCACATCGTAAACGGTTCTGCACCAGCAGAGGCTGTAAAAGACGAAGAAACTGGTGTTGCAACAGTTGTTGTTGCCTCTGGTCTCGAAAAATGTGAACGCTGCTGGATCCACCGCGATACAGTAGGTCAAGATAGTGAACATCCTACACTTTGTGAACGTTGTGCCAGCGTTGTAAAAACACTATAATAAAAAAAGACCATCCTGTTGAACTTCACTTCCCAAAATTGTGTCCAATTTTGGGGGAGCAGCTCACTGGGGATGGTCTTTTTATGTTTGTAAATCCTTTGGCACTGTTAATTGTTTCCAATTATCTAGTTCAGGAATTTCCAGGGTATTTATTGTTTTTTGAATCCAATAATTTAAGGACACTTCGTTCCCCACATATTGTTCAAATAAGTAGGTTTTGCCAGGCGTGTCTTGTTGGTTCCCATCTTCATCGATGGTGTGACGGGCGGATTCTTTCAGATAGAGCTGCACTCTAAATGGGGTCGACTGATTGCCTTTAAATATAAAATAGGATGGGCCCACAAAGTCATGGGTGCGAATATTAATTTGTTCGTACTTTCTCTCTTTCAACCCTTGCAAGGCAGTCTGAATCATAGCGTTCGCATCGTCGTATTCCTCTAGCAAGAATGGCTGTTGATCTACATCGAGCACGTAGTGCCAGGTCGGCTTTTCTTCGTTTTTTTCGATGGACCAGTTCTCTTCGAGACTAGGTAATTGACGATTATGGTAAAGCTCTTTTAATAAACTTAAGGTATTGTCTTTGTTGTATACGGCCTTATAAACGATTTCATGTCCTTCTGTTGGATCATAACCGTGCAGTCTTACTTGATAATGATTTCGTAGCATCCGCGTTACATCGAGCTTGAAGATATTGCGCAATGCATCTGGAACGGATAGAAAATGATTGTAAAAGCTGAGCTTCATTTCTTCTTGCAACTCTAAGGCTGTTTCGATGGTTTGCCAGTCATACAACGTCGTATCCCATAGGAAGTCGTCCATAATCACAGATAAACGTGCCGCATCTTGAGGCCAGGTGGCAGGAGCAGGGCGTGCCGTAGAAGTAGATTCGGTAATGTCTTCTTTGTATTGCCAGTGACCATCAACCTCTTCAAAGGCCGCTAATCGTTCTTCTGCTTCGTCATCGATAGGAATATCTTTTAGCTCTGGATCCAAATTGGCTTTGTGAGACAAGATATATTGATGGGATTGCTCGTAATAGGATACGGCTTGATCTAAATCTGGTTTGCTTGTTACATAGCCTTTTTCGTAGGCATAGCCCAAGGCAACACGTGTTAAGGCGCGCGTAATATCGTAGAAAAGAATGCGATCTTCCTCTTCGAAGGCGCGTTGTTCCTCATCTAAGACACGCAATAACGATTGTACACCGAAGCGAATGTTTTTCGTCACTCCCAAACCGTGGATTCGCATGTAACCGATATAGGGCAAGGCGAACATAAAGCGATCTTTTGTAGCCGCCATATGCGTTAAGTCTGCAATGAGCCCCCAGTCGAGAGGAAGGTGGCCTATGTGAAAGATATATCCAAAAGCTGCCTGCAAGGCGGTGTACCCCGCATCACTAAACTCTTTTGTTGCCGCACGGCGGTAGAGCCCTATGGCTTTTACCGGGTCGTAGGGGATAGTACAACGTAAATGTTTAGCATCATAGAAATGATAGTAATAATCCGCTAACTCTGCGATGCTTTCAGATTGACCTAAGGCGGCACCTTTTGTGAACCACGTGAACGCATCTTCGAATTTACCGTTTTCATGGCAGTCGAGGCCTGTATATAGCATCATGGCAGGGTTGCCAAGCTCGGCCGCAGTCTTGGCGACGCGGCGCGCATTGGCAAAGTCGGCTTCGTCGATATAGATATTGCGCAAGTTCCCTTGGAACATGGCAAGACCGTTGTCGAGAGCCTTATTAAACCATTCTTTGGCAAGGCTGGACGCTTTTTCTTGTAATTTATCGTCTGGCACGGTGCCTTGTAAGGCGGCGATGCGATCCTGTACAGAGCCAGTTGTAAGGCTTTTTAGAATGCGTTTAGACCAACTCATAGGAGGAGGTGTTAACATAGCTTCAGCGGAGTCGATGCGATTATCGTCGCGCCAGAAAAAGACGTTCCCTATAACATATTGGCAATACGCATCCCCTCGGTCTGCATAGTCATGAACAATACGAAATGCATCATCGAAAGAGATTTGCATATTATTTTCAACGGTAGGCGTGATAGATCCTTTGATACGCAAGGCTTGTAATGTACCGATAGGACTACAACGGCGAATACTATCGTGTAAACACTGATAGGTACGCATATTGTCCTCTGGGAAGTTAGATTCTTCCCAGGTAAAGCGAGGTCCTGCATAGACCCGTGCCAAGAGTGCATATGCATCACCTAGCTCTCGGGTCTCTGGATCGTTGGCTATTTTGAGAGCATCTTCTTTAGTATCTATATCACTTTCAAGAAGGGTGGTCATATCGTTTCTCAAGGCGCAATGATCAGTTTGTACTGCACCTTGCTGATTGTTGACGATGAGTTCTAATTGACGCAACCCTTCTTGAGCCTTTTTTTGATTATACGATGTAAAAATCATGTGGAAGACCTTTTGCAGGCGTTCCGTAAAATACTGTGCCA
>NZ_CALLVP010000122.1 GCF_938010505.1 uncultured Veillonella sp.
GGTCGTGTACCATTTGAAGGGGAAACGCCAATTGCAGTAGCATTAAAACATGTTCGTGAGAAAGTAGATCCTCCAACTCGATATAATCCATCGATTCCGCAGCTTTTAGAGGCTGTTGTTATGAAGGCATTATCTAAAAATCCTGCAGATCGATTTGATTCTATTTCTGATATGATCAGTGATTTACGATTATCTCAAGGCTTTACGATGGGGAAAACACAACGTCATGAACCATATGACTTTGCTACACAAATGATTCCTGCTGTTGATCCTGAAGCACTTGAAGATCTCAGTACTATTCAAGAAGAGCATAAAGGCGAGGGCAAAAAGAAGAGTATGTTAAGTAAAATTGCATCGATTCCACAAAAATACATCGTTCTAGGTGCTGCTGTTATTTTTTTAGTAGCATTTTTAGGTGCTTTCTTAAGCTATGGCAACTTCTGGAGTAATACTACAGTAGATGTACCTAATGTGGTGGGTAAGCAGGTTTCTGTTGCTAAAAATATCTTAGAAGATAAACATTTACGTGTGTCTACAAGTGAAGTTACTAATCCTGATGTGCCAGCTGGTCAAGTTATTTCCCAGACTCCTGGTGCAGGGGAAAAGGTTAAAGAACAACGTACGATTCACCTCGTTGTTTCCAAAGGTGTAGGCGATATTACGGTACCGGATTTATCTGATTTAACGGTAGATCAAGCTCGTCAACGACTTAAGGACTTAGGCTTAGTTGTGGGTAAAATAACTCAGCAATCTGTAGATGGTAAAAAAGACGGCGTTATTATCGCTCAAAGTCCTTCTGGAGACTCTAAAGTGTCTAAAGGTACCACAATTGATATCGTTGTAAATAAAGCGAAAGCTAAAAAAGTTAAAGTACCTAATCTTGTAGGAATGACATTGAAAGATGCTCGTGATACATTGAGTAATGCTCATCTAGGAGTAAACCAAGTAGCGGGATCTGTGGAAGAAAAATCTGTCGTTATAGAGCAAAGTATAAAAGCTGGCGATGAAATCGATGAAGGTTCCACATTAAATCTTACTACTGAGTTCAAAGATGATAAAAAGAAATCCGACAAAAAAGACGGAAGCAGTAGTAATAAAACAACTGGTACTATAGACGTTACTGTACCAGCTGGTTCTAAAAATCAAGAACTTAAAATTGTCGTAAAAGACGATGAAGGCTCCACCGTAATTTATGATGATACTAATAAACCTGGTGATCGTGTCGTTCGAAAAGTGTCCGGTGTAGGTAATGTACGTATTGAGGTATATCTCAATGGTGCATTAGTACAAGAGACTGCATTATAAGAGGTACTATGATTACAGGCATTGTTGTCAAAAATATGAATGGGTACTTTTATATACAAGATGATACGAGTACTATACATGAATGTAAGGTTCGTGGCAGACTTAAGCAAGGTCGCTATAGTTTACTTGTGGGTGACCGAGTTACGATTTCGGAGGATGGGTTCGTTGAATCCATCCACGAACGCCATAATTCGATGGTTCGTCCCGCAGTCGCTAACATCGATCAAGTCGTATTGGTTGTAGCAGCCCATGAACCAGATATCAATGAACTTTTACTTAATAAAATGCTCGTTATGATTGAACATGCGGATATTCCTATTATTCTATGTATTAATAAATGTGACTTGATGGATTCAGAGACGGAAGCCATGGTTGATCTATATAAATCAATCGGTTATGAGGTTTTGATGACATCCACATATAATATGACAGGGATCGAGGATTTACGTCATGTGCTTCAACATAAGGTAACGGCTTTTGCAGGACCATCTGGTGTTGGTAAAAGTAGTCTTTTAAATGCGGTAGATCCAAAATTTGCCTTTCAAACAGGCGAGGTAAGTGACAAGATTAAGCGCGGTAAACATACTACGCGCCACGCATCTTTATATAGTTTGGATGCAGATTCATTTATCATGGATACACCTGGTTTTAGTGCTATTGAATTCAATGATGTATCCCTTGAACGATTGCCTACATTATTTCCAGAATTTGGTGAGTATGTTGATACTTGTAAATTTAATCCTTGCTATCATGAACATGAACCTATTTGTGGGATTAAAGCGGCTCTAGACACTGGTCATATTCATCGTGGACGATATGATGCTTACATGTCTATACGTAATGATATAGAAAGTCAACGAAAGAGGTTTTAATATGATTAAAATTGCACCATCTATGCTGTCCGCAAATTTTGCGACATTAAGCGAAGAATTAAAATCTATTGAATCAGCGGGGGCTGACTTATTACATATTGACATCATGGATGGACACTTTGTTCCAAATTTAACTTTTGGTGCACCTATTGTGAAAGCGATTCGCCCATATACAAAACTTCCATTTGATGTGCATCTAATGGTTACAAATCCTAATGATTATGTTGAAGAATTTGCAAAAATTGGTGTAGAATATTTTACATTTCACCAAGAAACCGTACCTCATATGCATCGTTTGATTCAACATATTAAACAATGTGGCATGAAAGCTGGTGTTGCACTAAACCCTAGTACCCCTGTAGCTGTACTAGAAGATGTGGCTGCAGATTTAGACATGATCTTAATTATGTCTGTAAATCCAGGCTTTGGGGGGCAATCTTTTATTAAGAATGCTATAAAAAAAGTCAAACAAGCTAAGATTTTGTTAGAAGAAGTAGATAATACAACGGCAGTCATCGAGGTAGACGGTGGTATTAATGATATCACTTGTGTACCGATTAAAAGAGCGGGGGCTACAGTTTTAGTTGCTGGTTCTGCAGTGTTTGGTGCTGAAGATCGTGTAAGTATGATTGAATCTATTCGCAATAATTAAATAATTTAGCTTTAGGTATACTGATTTATGAAATAAATTTAAAGATAGATTTATTATATCGATGATAAAAATACTGAAGTAAATTTAATTAAAATAAGGAGTGAGGAATTCTTTAAGAAATCCTCACTCCTTGCTTGCTTTTACCCTATTTTTTTGTTAAAATTATTAGGTATGAAAAATATGCACGTCAGTGGACTTCGGTACTGTGCCTAATTTTGGGTGACCCGAAGGATGAAGCGGCGGAGGTTAATTAACAGGAGGTGCCACAATGGCAGTAGTATCAATGAAACAATTATTAGAGGCTGGTGTACACTTTGGTCATCAGACTAGAAGATGGAATCCTAAAATGGCGAAATTCATCTTCACTGAGCGCAATGGTATTTATATTATTGACTTGTCTAAAACAGTTAAAAAAGTAGAAGAAGCTTACTCTTTCTTACGCGAAGTTGCTTCCCAAGGCGAAGTAATCTTGTTCGTAGGTACTAAAAAACAAGCTCAAGAAGCTATTAAAGAAGAAGCTATCCGCGCTAACATGTTCTTCGTTAACGAACGTTGGTTGGGCGGCATGTTGACTAACTTCAAAACAATTGAAACTCGTATTAAACGTTTAAAACAATTGGAAGCAATGGCAGAAGATGGTACTTTCGAAATATTGCCTAAAAAAGAAGTTATCGGTCTTCGTCATGAAATGGAAAAATTGGAAAAATACCTTGGCGGTATCAAAGATATGCCTAAAATGCCAGGTGCTCTTTTCGTAGTTGATCCTAAAAAAGAAAAAATCGCTATTGCAGAAGCTAAAAAATTGGGTATTCCTGTAGTTGCAACAGTTGACACTAACTGCGACCCAGATGAAGTTGATTTCCCAATTCCAGCAAATGATGACGCTATCCGCGCTGTTAAATTGTTGGCTGGTAAAATGGCTGATGCTGTTCTTGAAGGTCGTCAAGGCGAATCCTTCGAAGAAGCATTAGATAACATGGTAGCTGATTCCGCTGAAATGGTTCGAGACGGTAAGGCTTAATCGTTGTCGTATTAGCATTTGAAAGATAAATCTATAACATATATAATTGGGGTAAGGACTATATCCTTACCTTAATTAATACTAGGAGGAACAAAATAATGGCAATTACTGCTGCTTTGGTAAAAGAATTGCGCGACATGACTGGCGCAGGTATGATGGACGCTAAAAAAGCATTGGTTGAAACTGACGGTAATATCGATAAAGCGGTTGACCTTCTTCGTGAAAAAGGTTTGGCTGCAGCAGCTAAAAAAGCTGGTCGTATTGCAGCTGAAGGTGTAGTACAATCCTACATCCACGCTGGTGGTCGTATCGGCGTTTTAGTAGAAGTTAACTGCGAAACTGACTTCGTTGCTAAAACTGATGATTTTCAAAACTTGGCACGCGACATCGCAATGCAAATCGCAGCTGTAAATCCTACATACTTGAATCGTGAAGAAGTTCCTGCTGAAGTAATTGAACACGAAAAACAAGTATTGTTAGAACAAGCTAAAGTAGAAGCTGAAGAAGACGTTAAAGCTGGCCGTAAACCAAAACCTGAAGCTGTTTTGGAAAAAATGGTTGCTGGTCGAATTGAAAAATTCTATAAAGAAAACTGCCTATTAGAACAAGTATTCATTAAAGATGGCGACAAAACTGTTACAGACATCATTAATGAAAGTATTGCAAAAATCGGTGAAAACATCAACGTACGTCGTTTTGTTCGCTATGGTTTAGGTGAAGGCATTGAAAAACGCCAAGATGACTTCGTAGCTGAAGTAATGGCATCTGTTGGTAAATAATTAATAAACAATAAGAGAACACCGTACAGTGTTCTCTTATTTTGCAATAGAGGAGTAAAAATATGGCAAAGAGAAACTTTCGACGTATTGTTTTGAAGTTGAGTGGTGAAGCATTAGCAGGTGAACAAGGTTTTGGTATTAATCCAGATGTTGTCGAAGAATTTGCAAAAGAAATTGCTGCTTTAGCAAAATCCACTGATTTAGAAATCGCAATTGTTGTTGGTGGCGGTAATCTATGGAGAGGTTTAGCTGGTAGCAATCAAGGTATGGATCGTGCTACTGCTGACTATATGGGGATGCTAGCAACAGTGATGAACTCCTTAGCATTGCAGGATGCATTAGAGCAAGCTGGCGTAGATACACGTGTTCAAACAGCTATTGAAATGCAAGAAATTGCAGAACCTTATATTCGTCGTCGCGCTATTCGTCACTTAGAGAAAAAACGCATCGTAATCTTTGGTGCAGGTCTTGGAAAACCATACTTCTCTACTGATACAACGGCTGCATTACGGGCTGCTGAAATTGAAGCTGATGCAATTTTGATGGCGAAGAAATTTGCTGATGGTGTATATGATTCCGATCCTAAAACGAATCCTAATGCCGTAAAATTTGATGAATTAACATATAATGACATCATTACAAAAGAATTGAAAGTTATGGATGCTACATCTACGACTTTATGTAAAGATAACAATATTCCTATTATTGTATTTAGCATGGACATTCCTGGTAATATTACAAAAGCCGCTAAAGGTGAAGAAATCGGGACTATAGTTCGAGGAGAATAATTCATATGGAAATCAAAGAATTGTTGCAACAAGCAGAAGAACGCATGAATAAGTCTATTGAGGCTTTAAAACATGAATTCGCATCTATTCGTACAGGCCGTGCTAGCGTAGCATTGCTTGATAAAGTAATGGTTGACTACTATGGTAGTCCATCTCCAATTAATCAAGTTGCGAATATTTCCGTGCCTGAGCCTCGCATGATTGTTGTTGCGCCTTGGGATAAAACGATGATTGGTGCTATTGAAAAAGCAATTTTACAATCTGATTTAGGTTTAAATCCTGGTAATGATGGTGCACAAATTCGTTTGACTATTCCTCAATTAACTGAGGAGCGACGTAAAGAAATTGTTAAAGTAGTTCATAAAAAAGCTGAAGATGCAAAAGTTGCAGTACGCAACATTCGTCGTGATGTAAATGATGCATTGAAAAAAGAAGAAAAAGCTAAAACAATTACTGAAGATGATGCTAAAAACGGTTTAGATGAAATTCAAAAGCTTACCGATGCTAAAGTTAAGCAAATCGATGAGTTAAAAGCAGTAAAAGAAAAGGACGTATTAGAAGTATAATGTTAGATTCTAATATTCTTATTGGAATACCATGGCAGCTTGCAAAGTCTTGTTTGCAAGCTGCCCATATTCCTTTTAAGGTAATGATTGGAGGATCTTTTAATCGCTTTTTTGAAATTGCGGATGAAGGATTTTATGTATCACGTATTACAAAGGTTGATGAGTGTTTACATATACTATTATATAGACCAATGATTGCCAGCGACTTCGGAAATTCTGACGAGGTAGACTATGTTAAAGAAATTATTTAACCGTAAACAATCTGATACGCCTGTCATTGATAGCAATGTAATTCCAAAACATGTTGCTATTATTATGGATGGGAATGGACGTTGGGCTAAACGTAGAGGGATGCCTCGCTCTATGGGTCATCGTGCTGGTGCAGACGTATTAAAGCAAATTGTTATGACTGCAGATGAAATTGGAATTAGAGCTCTTACGGTATATGGTTTCTCTACTGAGAACTGGAAGCGTCCTGAACAGGAAGTTTCTTTACTTATGGCTCTCATAAAAGAATACTTAAACAATAATGTTAAGTATATGCATGAACATAATGTACGCATTCGATTTATTGGTTTTATTGGGGCTCTTTCAGAAGAACTTCAAGAAATCATTCGCGATGCAGAATTATTAACTAAGAATAATACAGGCCTTACTTTACAGTTAGCGATTAACTATGGTGGGCGTGATGAAATAGTTAGAACTATCCGAGACATTACAAATTCTGTTGTGGATGGTACTATTACAATGGACAATATTACTGAAGAATATGTAAGTTCGCACTTATTCACTAAAGAGTTTAGTGATGTAGATCTGTTAATTCGTCCGAGTAGTGATTTTAGAATTAGTAACTTCTTGTTATGGCAACTAGCATATGCTGAATTTTGGTTTACTGATTTGCATTGGCCAGATTTCACTAAGGAAACTTTATTAGAAGCTGTTGCGGTATATCAGAAACGAGAACGCCGATTTGGTGGCTTAAGTGATGAGGAATAAAAAATGTTAAAAACACGTGTTATTACCGCTGTTATAGGTTTTATTATTGCCTTAGGGGCCATTACATTAGGCGGACCTATATATGATGTTCTAATTACACTTTTAGCTTTATTAGGGTGGCGTGAGTTTGTATTACTTGGTAAAGCTAAACGTGTTCGGATATCTATTATATGGGGCTATATTAGCATTTTATTGCTAATGATTGCTTTTGCATGTCATCAGTATATTATAGCTATAGCTATTTTAGTATTAAGTTTATTCGCTAATTATATGTTGTGTACATTTGGTGAAAGTAAATATTCTATAACTAGTGTATCTTTCAGTGTATTTGGATTACTCTATCTTGGTATTGGCATGAATTCATTGCTCATGATTCGTCATGATTCAATTTACATGTCTTTATCAATGCCTTTTGAACTGCATAATTGGGGAACAATTACACTTTGGCTATTATTGTTTACTACATGGGCTAGTGATACCTTTGCTTATTTTGCAGGTCGCGCCTTTGGTAAACGAAAAATAGTACCATCAATTAGTCCTAATAAAACACTGGAAGGCTTTATTGGTGGCTTTATTGGTTGTATTTTTACAGGCGTAGTATTTTCATTTATCGTTGGTATTCCTTGGTGGATGGGTATCCATGTAGGCATGATTAGCGGTATATTAGCACCATTAGGTGATTTGTTTGAATCAAAGATTAAACGATTATGTAATGTGAAAGATTCTGGAACATTATTACCAGGTCATGGCGGTGTATTGGATCGCTTCGATAGCTTATTATTTGCAGCTCCCATTACATTAGTCTATATATTGCTATTCTCGTATTAGTTTTATAGAGGTACACTTATGAAATACCTAAGTATTATTGGCAGTACTGGCTCAATCGGTACACAGACGCTTGATGTGGTGTCTCAGCATCCAGATCAATTCAAGGTGGTTGCCTTAGTGGCACATCATAATATTGACCTCTTAGAATATCAAATTAAAAAATATGAACCTTTAGTAGCAGGTCTTGTAGATGAAAGTGCGTTTAAGGAATTACAAACACGTTATACAGGTCCTACAAAATTATTAGGTGGTAAGGAAGCCCTTATTGCAGCGGCAACGATTCAAGAAGCTACGATGGTTATTACTGCTATTGTAGGTGCTGCAGGTATTGAGCCCACAGTAGAAGCTATAAAAAAAGGGAAGACTATAGGTCTTGCTAATAAAGAAACTCTTGTTGCTGGGGGCCCACTAATTACGTCGCTAGCTAAAGAACACGGGGTTCAAATTTTACCTATTGATAGTGAACATAGTGCTATATTTCAGTGTTTAGAAGGGCAAGGTCGTGACAATGTTGATTCTTTAATTGTTACTGCTTCTGGTGGCCCTTTACGTACATGGGACTCTAGTAAGATTCAAACTGCAACTGCTGCAGACTGTTTGCGACATCCTACCTGGAATATGGGCAATAAAATAACTATAGACTCTGCCTCCTTATTCAATAAAGGATTAGAGGTAATAGAAGCTCACTGGTTATTTGGTTTCGATTTTGATCATATTGATGTAGTAGTACATCCTCAAAGTATCGTTCATTCTATGATTCGTATGAAGGATGGTGCGATATTAGCGCAAATGGGAAATCCAGATATGCGTGAGCCTATTCAATATGCTTTAACTTATCCAAAACGTGAAGCTTTACGTATGAATCATCTTGATTTTACTCAAGCTCTACAATTGGAGTTTTTACCTCCACGATATAACGATTTCCCTGCGCTTCGACTTGCTTATGAGGTAGGGCGTGCTAGTGGATTTAAACCAGCTGTATTTAATGCAGCCAATGAAACGGCAGTATATGCCTTTTTAGAAGATAAAATCGCCTTTGGTGATATTTATAAAGTCGTTACTTCTGTTCTTGAATCTATGGGATCAGAAGATGACTTTACGTTAGACAATTTATTATCCATCGACAGATGGGCCCGTGAAAAGGCTACATCGTTGATGTTATAGGAGAATATATGATTACGGCATTAGCCACAATATTTGTATTTGGTTTAATCGTGTTTATTCATGAGTTAGGCCATTTTATTACAGCTAAGATGTCAGGTATGCAAGTTGATGAATTTGCTATAGGTTTTGGACCAGCCATATTTAAAGTAAAAAAAGGGGAAACTTTATATTCTATTCGTATAATTCCTCTTGGCGGATTTAATCGTATTGCTGGTATGACACCTGATGAGCCTCTTAATGAGCGCTCCTTTTATAATAAACCTGCGTGGAAAAAATTTATCGTTATTTCCGCAGGGGCTGTATTCAACTTTATATTGGCCATTGTACTTTTCTTTGGCCTTAATGTGACTGTAGGAAATCTTACCTATACAAATGAACCAGTTATTGGTAACATCATTGCGGGTAGTTCAGCAGAACAGGCTCATTTACAAGCAAACGATAGAATTATTACTATCGATGGCAAAAAAATTACTACTTGGGATGATATTCGCCCTAGCTTACAAGGTACAGCAAACCACGGTGTGACTATTGTTGTAGAGCGCGAAGGCCAAACTATCGAGACTACGGTAATACCTAAAATGGAACAAGATAGTCCTAGAATTGGCATTTATCCTAGTTTTACTCGTGAAACTTATAGTATTGGTGAATCTTTGAGCCTTGCTGTTAGCCGGACAGGGCAAACTATTGTTGCTATGGTCAGTGGCATTTACGATATGATTCGTGGTACACAAACAGCTGAACTATCTGGACCAGTAGGTATTTCTCAAATGGCTGGTACTATTGCACAATCTGGTTTTGCTCCACTATTAAGTTTTGCTGCATTCCTCAGTATTAATTTAGGGGTTATTAATCTTTTACCATTACCTGTATTAGATGGTGGTCATTTGATTATTATCTTAGCGGAAGCTATAACAGGTCGTAGATTACCTGCTAAAGCTCTCATGTATATTCAAATGGTTGGGGTTGCCTTAATGGTAGCATTGTTCTTATATGTAACAACGCAGGATATTTTCCGCTTACTATAGGACAGATGGGAGATTACAATGATTGTACGTAAACCAACAAATGGTATCTATGTAGGTACAGTTAAAATTGGAGATTATGCACCAGTAAGTATTCAATCTATGATTACTACAGATCCAGTACATACGGAGAAGGCAATTGCAGAAATTAATCGTTTAGCAGAGGCTGGTTGTGAACTGGTTCGTGTTGCAGTCCCTACAATGGCATCTGCAAAGGCTTTAAAAGCTGTTAGAGCTGGCATTTCAATTCCTTTGATTGCTGATATTCACTTTGATTATAGATTAGCTTTAGAAGCTATTGAAAATAATGTTGATGGATTGCGCATCAACCCAGGTAATATTGGTGGTGAAGATAAGGTATTAGCCGTTATTGAAAAGGCAAAACCTAAACAAATCCCAATTCGCATAGGTGTTAATGCAGGGTCTTTACCAAAGCATATTCTCGATGCTCATGGCGGTCATCCTACAGCGGATGGTATGGTTGAAACAGCTTTAGAACACGTAAGAATTCTAGAGAAACTTGATTATCGTCAAATGAAATTATCCATTAAAGCCACGGAAGTGCCTCTAATGGTAGAAGCATATCGTAAATTATCCGATAAGATTCCTTATCCCTTACATTTAGGTGTTACAGAAGCTGGTACTATTAAACAAGGCACTATTAAATCTGCTATGGGTATTGGTGCTTTGCTTCTCGATGGTATCGGTGATACCTTACGGGTATCCTTAACTGGTGATCCAATTCACGAAATTGAAGTTGGGCGCAGTATTTTAAGTAGTTTAGGATTACGAAACTTTGGAGCCACTATGATATCTTGTCCTACATGTGGTCGCTGCCAAGTAAACTTGTTTGATATGGCTGGTATCGTAGAAGAACGTTTAGCATCTATTAAAGCACCAATTAAGGTTGCCGTTATGGGGTGTGTTGTAAATGGTCCAGGGGAAGCTCGTGAGGCTGACTTTGGTATTGCTGGTGGTGATGGTCAAGGTATTATTTTCCGTAAAGGGAAAGTTATTAAGACTGTACCAGAAGCCGAATTAGTAGATACATTGTTTAGAGAAATTGACCAATATTTAGAAAATTTAGATGAGGAGTCTTTATGTTAGCCACTAAATTATATGCACCTACATTACGTGAGGTTCCATCTGATGCTGATGTAGTAAGCCAACAGCTCATGCTTCGTGCTGGTTTTATGCGTAAAACTGCAAATGGTTTATATAGCTTTTTACCATTGGGGTGGAGAAGTATTAAAAAGATTGAAGCCATTGTACGTGAAGAAATGGATCGTGCTAGTGCGCAAGAAATTATGATGCCAATTTTACAGCCTGCAGAAATTTGGAAAGAGTCTGGCCGTTGGAAGGCATATGGCGCAGAAATGATGCGTATTAATGATCGTCATGATAATGAGTTCTGTCTAGGACCAACACATGAAGAAATGATTACAACCCTCGTTAAAAATGA
>NZ_CALLVP010000123.1 GCF_938010505.1 uncultured Veillonella sp.
AAATTTAGTATTGCTTTATCAATGGCCATTAACTGTATCGCTATTATTCTCTCATTACTTGAGGTTTTGACACCTACTACCGGTGCGTTAGTTCATAATGTGGGGTCCTGTTTGGTTGTCCTCGTTGCAGCCCGTTTGTATGATAGAAAGTTTATTTAAACGCAATAAGAGCCGTCCCCGGTTGTATGGGGGCGGCTCTATTGATTAGGGCTATCATAGATCAAGTCTTGGTATATATATTTATATATATCAAGGGAGGTAGTTATCCTCAAACTTGATTATGATTGATGTTGTGTTTTGATGGGACTCCACCAATGGCGTCTATAGGCCTTGATGCCTTCCACCACGGTTCTTGTCGCTTTGGCTGCAATATCTTTCGTTGCAGCGGGGATGCCCTCTAGGCGATAGGGAATACCTAACTCCTTATATTTAGCAGTACCCATAACGTGATAAGGTAAGCAATCAACGGCTTGTAAATTTTTCAGAGTTCCTAGGAAAAAGCCTAGACGATAGTGACGATCGGCATTATCTGTAATCGTAGGGACTACTACGTGACGAACCCAAATCGGAACTTCCACGTCTGCCGTCAATCGAGCAAACCCGAGAATGGGTTCTAATGGTTTTCCCGTTAACCATAAATGCTTGGCTGGATCGATTTCCTTAATGTCTAGGATGACGAGACTAGTTACACTGAGTAATTTACGGTATGCCACCTCTTGGTGGGGATCAAAACAAATTCCACTTGTATCTAAACAGGTATGGACGTTTCTTTCACGGAAATATGTGAAAAGCTCCGTAACAAAGTCAATTTGCATAAGAGCTTCCCCACCTGTGACGGTGATACCACCATTAGTATAAAATTGGCGGTTACGTTCGTACTGGTCCCACAATTCCTCTACGGTCATGAATTTAGCATCGGCGCTAGTTTCATCCCATGTGTCAGGATTGTGGCAATAAGCACAACGCATGGGGCATCCTTGTAGAAATACCACCATGCGCATGCCCGGACCATCAACCGTACCCATCGTTTCAACCGAATGAATACGTCCAGTCATAGGAAACCTCGATTAGATTTGTTGATGGAATGTACGGGAAATAACTTCGTCCTGTTGTTGTTTTGTCAATTTGTTAAAGTGCACCGCATAACCGGATACACGAATCGTCAATTGAGGATACAACTCAGGATGTTTTTGGGCGTCTAACAATGTTTCGCGAGTAAACACGTTGACGTTCAAATGATGGCCGCCCTTTTGGGAATAACCATCCAATAACTCTACCAAGTTATCAACTTGTTGGTTGCTCATGGGTATAACCTCCTTTCAACCAAGACTAACACTCGTATCGGTGCCGGTGAAAGCAGTCCGATACTGGGGAAGATTTTATTTATCTTCCTCTATAGTAACATTTGGTTCGCTACATGCGAAGTTTGTATTGCTGTTAGGCAATTGAGATGGATCTAACTCAATATCAAAATCGCTAACGGAAACAAATGTTTCACCAGATTTACCTAATGCATCAGGAATGATAGAGAAGGTATTAGAAATACCATCGGAGCAATCACGCCATGGCATTTTAGCTACGGATGCCAACGAAGAAATAGCACCGTGAGAATCACGACCATGCATTGGGTTAGCACCAGGAGCGAAAGCTTCGCCAGCTTTACGGCCATCTGGAGTGGAACCTGTTGCAGTACCATATACTACGTTGGAAGTAATCGTTAACAAGCTCATTGTAGGAACGGATTGACGGTAGGTAGGATGTTTACGAATTTTATTCATAAATGTGGAAACAACTTTTGCTGCCAAGCCATCTACACGATCATCATCGTTACCATATTTAGGGAAGTCACCTTCGATTTCGAAATCAACAGCGATGCCGTTTTCGTCACGAATAGGTTTTACTTTAGCGTATTTAATAGCGGACAAGGAGTCAGCTACTACGGATAAACCAGCAATGCCAGTTGCAAACCAACGAGTTACTTTGCGGTCATGCAATGCCATTTCTAGTTTTTCATAAGCATATTTATCGTGCATGTAGTGAATGATGTTCAATGCGTTTACATATACGCCTGCCAACCATTCCATCATATCGTCGAATTTTTCCCATACTTCGTCGAATTCTAAGTATTCGGAAGTGATAGGGCGGTATTTAGGACCGATTTGTTTCTTCAACTTTTCGTCAACGCCGCCATTGATTGCGTAAAGCAAGCATTTAGCCAAGTTGGAACGAGCGCCGAAGAATTGCATTTCCTTACCGATACGCATTGGGGATACGCAACATGCGATTGCGTAGTCATCACCAGAGTTAGGACGCATTAATTCGTCGTTTTCGTATTGAATGGAAGATGTTTCAATGGATAATTTCGCACAGAAACGGCGGAAGCCGATAGGCATGCGAGGGGACCATAATACAGTGAGGTTTGGCTCTGGAGCAGGGCCAAGGTTAGTCAATGTATGTAGGTAACGGAAGGACATTTTGGAAACCAATGTACGACCGTCAGTACCCATACCACCGATGGATTCAGTAGTCCAAACAGGGTCACCTGTGAACAAATTATTGTATTCGTGGATACGTGCGAAGCGAACCATGCGCAATTTCATGATGAAATGATCTACGAATTCTTGGATTTGTTCTTCTGTGTAGGTACCGTTGCGAAGGTCACGTTCCGCGTAGATGTCGAGGAATGTGGAGTTACGGCCGATGGACATAGCAGCACCGTTTTGCTCTTTAATAGCACCAAGGTAACCGAAGTAAATCCATTGCATGGCTTCACGAACATCTTTAGCTGGCTCGGAAATATCGTAACCATAGGACGCTGCCATTTCTTTCAACTCTTTTAAGGAACGGATTTGATCTTGAATTTCTTCGCGGTCGCGAATGACATCTTCAAGCATATCGCCCATAGTGATGTTAAATTGTTCTTTTTTATCTTCTATGAGGTAATCAACACCATATAAAGCGATACGACGGTAGTCACCGATGATACGGCCACGGCTGTACGCATCTGGCAAACCAGTTACGATATGCGCTGTACGAGCGGCACGCATTTCTGGAGTATACACGTCGAATACGCCATCGTTGTGTGTTTTACGGTGTTTTTTGAAGAAGTCTTCGGTTTGAGGATCCATTTTGAAGCCGTATTCTTCAATAGCGGATTTCGCTGTACGCAAGCCACCATAAGGGAACATAGCGCGTTTTAAAGGTTTGTCGGTTTGCAAACCAACGATCGTTTCAAGGTCTTTGTCGATATATCCTGGCGCATGTGCAGTAATGTGTGTGGCCACGGAAGTATCAGCGTCGAGCATGCCGCCTTTTTCACGTTCTTCTTCGTAAAGCTTCATTACTTGGTTCCACAATTTTGTCGTTCTTTCTGTAGGACCAGCAAGGAAGGAATCGTCCCCTTCATAAGGGATATAGTTTCTTTGAATAAAGTCGCGTACATCAACGGCTTTATCCCACACACCTGTGTTAAAATCTTTCCATGCAGTATGTTGCATTTTGCACCTCCATAAATGGATATAACTATAGATTTCTATGCCTATAGTGTACAATGTTTGTAATATTTCTACAATGTACAGATGATATTTATTTTCAATACATGTTATGCGATTTTGTGAAGTATCTTATAAAGTCTCATAAGCTAATATGTCGAAAAATCCTTGTATATATTGATTTATATGAACTTTTATTTTATTTGAGTACTCTTAATGTATATGTGATAATATGAAATTACATATCAATATTGTTAAGAAACCTTGGATACCGATTTTCAATACTATTGGATAGCTTATATTTGTGTATAGTTCAAGCGGTGAAAAAAGGTATGATTTAATTTCTTGTAGTTTCAGTGGTATATTATGGTACAATTTAGATAGTGTTATTAAGATATAATACATATCGATAACATTATCTTGGTAGAATTAATCAAGATAGAAATAATCTGGATAGAATATACGTGGATCAAAATTGATTATAAGATTGTATATGCGAATACTATTGAAAGGCGGGTGTTAATGGCAAATCGAAAGAAAGCACTTTTAGGTGCATCTGCTACAATTGCTGTATGGGCTACTGCATTTCCTTTCAGTAAAATAGCATTACAATCCGTAGATTCATTAACGCTTTCTGTGGCAAGGGTTATGGGTGGGGCCTTACTTATGCTGGTAATCGGTGTTGTAAAAGGCTTACACATACCGACAACATGGCGTGAGTGGGGTCTATATATTCTGTTAGGTGCCACAGGTAATTTTGTTTACCAAGTTGTCTTTAATGAAGGTTTGCGCACAATTCCGGCGGCCACATCCAGTATTATTATGGCCTTGACTCCGATGACGACGGCACTGATGGCCATGACTGTTTATAAAGATAAAATACGCCCCATAGGCTGGTTATTTACAATAACGGCTTTTATAGGTGTAGCCATAATTATTCTTTGGAATTCAACCCTTACAATTCCTACAGGTGCATTATGGACTTTGCTGGGGATGACACTCTTTGCAGTTTATAATATCCTTAATCGTGGCCTTAGTTTAAAAGGATATAAGCCTATCACTATCGCCATGTGGTCTATGTTTACAGGTGCCATTATGGCTTTGCCTTTTGCGGAACATGCCATTGAAATGATTGCTGTGGCACCGATTAGTGCAAAATTTGCCATGGCCTATTTAGCATTTCTTTCTAGTGCGTTAGGCTTTGTATTCTGGAGCTACGCCTTGGAACATGCTGAAAAGGTTTCTGATGTAACTAATTTTATGTATATCTCGCCTATAGTGGCAGCTATTGTAGCCGCATTTTTATTGGGAGAAATTCCTAATATGGGGCTCTATATTGGGGCACCTATCATTTTGGGGTCATTATTCTTGTTTAATCGATTTAGGTGATTAGATTGGATATAAAAAAGACGTACACAGTATAGCAATTTTGGCTTTGTTCGAATGAGATCGACTTGGCCTGTGAAAGCATATGTGTACTTTTTTTGTGTTTGTCTTATACTGTCATACCTACAGCATAGTTTTCATATAGTTCTTTATAGTGACCACCGCGTTTGATGCGTTCGTGGTGTGTTCCCTGTTCTGTGATAGTGCCGGTAAAAATCCAAGTATCTTGCAGTACCATGCCTACCGTGTTGTGTAAGCTTTCACGAGATACGTCGCGAATATCTACGCCATTGTTGATGATTGTGGCCGTTAATGTTGGTATATATAATGTGCCTGCCACAGTGAGTAACGAAAGAATTGATACGATGATGACTGGAAACCATAAAGGTTTTAAATAGTATATGAATGGTTTCATTTAAATCCTTTCAGTAAAATTAGCTGAATTAACAATTTTAGATATATATTATATTGCATAAAATTAAGATTATCTAGTAGGATGAAATTTATTACTAAAAGTTTATTATCAATTAATAAGTTTTATGATTAAGTTTATATCATCTTATTAAAATTTTTGATATACTAAATAGGCAATTTTTGCAATTTTTGTTTTGAAGTAGTAAGGAGCGTTTCTAATGAAGTTGAATTGGAAATTATTCGCACCGCTTATAGTAGCTATTCTTGTATGGCTCATCGGTGCTCCTGAAGGTCTTAGCGCAAATTCTTGGATTTATGTAAGTATTTTCGCTGGCCTCGTGGTGGGGTTGATTTTAGAACCAATGCCACCAGCTTTTATCGGTATCATTGCAGTTACCGTATCTATGTTGTTTAAGGTTGGCCCTGCCCCTGTTGTAGATAAAGCTACTGGTGTAGCAAAGGCAATTACCGATGCTCAAGCTATTAGCTGGGGGCTTAGTGGTTTCTCTAATGCTATCGTATGGTTGATTTTTGCAGCCTTTATGATTGGTATTGGTTATGAAAATTCAGGCCTTGGTCGTCGTATTGCTTTGTTCCTCGTAGCAAAGCTTGGCAAGTCTTCCTTAGGTCTTGGTTATGCCATTGCTATTACGGACCTTGTATTGGCTCCATTTATTCCAAGTAATGCGGCTCGTTCTGGTGGTACGATTTATCCAATCGTATCTAGTATTTGTCCGATGTTCGAATCCTATCCAGATAAAAACCCTCGTAAAATTGGTTCTTATTTGAACTGGGTGGCATTGGCAACTACATGTGTATCTAGCTCCATCTTCTTGACTGGTGCGGCGCCAAACCCATTGGCTCTTGAGTTGTCTGCTAAGTCTGGTATCGTAGCGGCAAACTGGGGGACATGGTTCTTAGCTTTCTTACCAGTAGGTCTTATCTTGTTTATCATCACGCCATTGTTGACTTATGTATTCTGCAAACCAGAGGTAAAAGGTTCCCCTGAAATTGCGGCGTGGGCGAAAGATGAGTATAAGAAATTAGGCTCCATGACACGCAGTGAAATCTTCATGGCCTTGATTTCTGTCTTGGCTCTTGTGTTGTGGATTGGTGCTTCTACATTTAAAGTAAACCCAACTACAACAGCTTTGATTGTTATTATCTTGATGATTTTCACTAAGATTATGACATGGCAAGACTTCCTTGCTAACAAACCAGCATGGAATGTTTTGACTTGGTTCGCTACACTCGTACCTATGGCTGCGGGTCTTAAAAACGTAGGCTTTTTGGAGTGGCTTGCTAAATCTGCAGGTGGTTCTTTAGTATCCTTAGATCCCACAATGGCAGTTCTTGGTTTGTTATTAGCATTCTGCTTGCTTCGTTACTTCTTTGCTTCTGGCACTGCTTATGTAACTGCCATGGTAGGCTTATTTGCTACTTTAATTCTTCAAATTCCTGGTGTTGATCCAGCTCAAGTTATGTTAATTCTTTTAGTACCAATGGGTATTATGGGTATCCTTACACCATATGGTACTGGTCACAGTCCAATCTGGTTTGCTAGTGGCTATAACAAAGGTCCTGAATTCTGGAAATTAGGCGCTATCTTTGGGATTATCTACCTTGCTATCTTTATCGTGGTGGGAATCCCATGGATTCAGTTCGTAATGCCACTTTTAGGATAGTTTTCCGCCGCCATATGTCTCTCTGCGCTCCATTCGCTGCAAGTCGCTAGATAGACATATGGCGGCTTCTTCTATCTTAAAATAGCAAAACTCACTTCGGAAAAAGCAAGTCGAGCTTACAGAACGCTACGAGGGGCATTTTTATATCCAAAAATGGCATAGCTCACTTCAGAGGGTAAGTCGCTTTGTCAAAGCTCGACAAATCTAAAAAAATAAATATAATAGTGATGTGATAGTAAATTTCTTATCTCGGTTTTCTGATGGAGGTATTTATTATTATGTCTTCTTTTGAGCGTGTGGTGCAGTCAATTTTATATGAGATTGGTTGTATTTTAATAGGTTGTTTGGTAATGCAGTTTGTTCCGCATGAGGGGCAGCCTTTGGTCTTGATGATTATTTTTTCCTTGTTGGCGATGGTTTGGAATTTTGTGTTTAACTGGATATTTGATAAACTAGTACCAGGTGACCGATTAGCGCGAGGGCCTGTAATCCGCACAATTCATGCAGTGTTGTTTGAAGGTTTGTTTATGCTTGCCACAGTGCCTATTATTATGTACATGATGCATATGAGCTTTTGGATGGCCTTTGCTACAGATATAACGATGACATTAGTCATATTAGGTTATACTTATATTTATAATTGGGTATATGATCGAGCACGTCTATATTTTGTAGAGGCTTAATTTTAAATGTGAGGTAGGTACCTCTTGTAAAATCTATATCGTATAGTAGGAGGTTCTTATGTCTACAAAATCTATTACGGGCACAGGTCTCTTGTTGGCCGTTGCCTTATTGGCGCAAAGCTTGCGCCTTATGTTTCCATTTATTCCAAACCAAGTGAGTATGTTCCTCATCGGTTCCATTACATCTGCTACATTTGTTTTAGCGACGTGGCGCTATGGTTGGAAGAATGGTCTCGTTATCGCTTGGATTGCTCCGGTAGTAGCGTATTTACAAGGTATGTTACCGCTACCGCCGTTCATTTTGATTACGGCTCTTGGCACGACAGCGTATGTATTTGTGGCACATTGGTTACAACATAAGCCAAAGCTTTTACTTATTATTGTGGCGGCTTTGGTAAAAGCCGGCGTACTCTTTGGCGGATATTCCTTGTTCTTCTCCTTGTTCCAGTTTCCACCAAAGATTGTAAATACCATGCTTTTCGTATCTAGTTGGCCGCAATTGGTAACTTCATCATTAGGTATTATTTTGGCATTACTTATTACAAAACGTACTAAAAATTAGTCTAACTTAACTTAGAGTTATGACAACCCATTCAAAATAGATATGACTTTTCAGGGACACTCAGGATGTATGAGTGCCCCTTTTTGTTGACCTTAATCATTGTCTACTCTTATAATTAACATATTGTATACAAATATGAGGAGTTGATTGGAATGAAGTTTAATACAAAATGCGTTCATGGCAGTGGTAAACCGGATGATACCGGTGCAATCTCCCCTGCAATTTATATGTCTAGTACGTTCTCTCATCCAAAGTTGGGTGATACAACAGGTTACCAATATTCCCGTGAGTCTAATCCGACGCGTGACCGCTTAGAACAATTGATGGCAGGCCTTGAAGAGGGGATAGATGCGTTGGCATTCTCTTCTGGTATGGCTGCGGTGGATGCAGTATTCCATTTATTCTCCCCAGGAGACCACATCATCTTAGGTGATGACTTGTATGGTGGCTCTATCCGTATGTTCACAAATATTTACGAACAAAACGGTATCGAGTTTACTTATGTAGGTACCTCTGATCTTGATGCGGTGAAAGCAGCTTTTAAACCGAATACAAAGGCTATATATATTGAAACTCCTACAAATCCTATGATGGAGATTACCGATATTCGTGCACTTTGTGCATTGGCGCATGCACGTAATGCGCTAGTCATCATCGACAATACATTTTTGAGTCCATATTTCCAAAAGCCATTGACGTTGGGTGCTGATATTGTCGTTCATAGTGGTACCAAATTCATTGGTGGTCATCACGATGTAATTTCTGGCTTTACTATTGTAAAAGATGAAGAAATCGCTTCAAAATTGCGCTTAATATACAAAACAGTTGGTGCATGTCTATCCGCTATGGATAGCTGGCTCGTTATCCGCGGCGTAAAAACATTGGCACTTCGTATGGAGCAACACCAAAAGAATGCGATTGCTCTTGCTGAATGGCTAAAGACACAACCTAAGGTAACAAAAGTATTGTTCCCAGGACTTCCTGAACATCCGGGCTATGAAATCAATAAAGCCCAAACAACAGGCTTTGGTGGCATGTTATCCTTCGAAGTAGATAGCGAAGAAACGGCTAAACAAGTATTAGAAGGTATTGAGCTTATTCAATTCGCTGAAAGCCTTGGTGGTACAGAATCCTTGTTGACGTATCCTGTGACGCAAACACATCCTGACTTGAAACCTGAAGATGCAGAACGCAAAGGTATTACACGTCGTTTGTTACGTTTATCTGTAGGTATTGAAGATACAGAAGACTTGATTGCGGACTTGGAACAGGCTTTTAACAAATAAAGGAGTTCCTATGGGACAATATAATTTTGATCAAATAGTAGATAGAACTCATACAAAATCATTGAAATACGACTTTGCTGTAAAGCGCGGTAAGCCTACGGATGTATTGCCATTCTGGGTAGCGGATATGGATTTTGAAATTCCCCCTGAATTGAAACAAATTTTATTGGACCGCGTAAACCATGGCGTATTCGGCTATACCGAGTCTGATGATGAGTATTTCGATGTGTTAAAGAATTGGTTTACCTCACGGTTTAATTGGACTCCAGAAGCAAAGTGGCTTGTTAAAACGCCTGGTATCGTATTTGCTTTAGCGATGGCGGTTCGTGCTTTTACCGAGGTTGGCGAAGGGGTGCTCATTAATCAACCTGTGTACTACCCCTTTAGTATGGTTGTTGAGGATAACGATCGTCGTCTTATCAATGTACCGCTCATCAAAGGCGATGAAAAATACACTATTGACTTTAAAGACATCGAGCGTGCAATTATTGAGGAGAATGTAACATTATTCCTCTTGTGTAATCCGCACAATCCAGTAGGGCGCGTGTGGACTGAGGACGAGTTGAAACGCCTCGGCGACATTTGTATTAAACACAATGTGCTCATCGTGAGCGACGAAATCCATGCTGACTTTGTTTGGGAAGGGCATACGCACAAGGTCTTTGCGGACCTTGGTGAAAGCTATGCAGAACACTGCATTGTATGTACAGCGCCTAGCAAGACTTTTAACATTGCAGGCTTACAAGTAAGTAATATCTTCATTCCAAATGATTCTTTACGCCGTCGTTTTATAAAAGAAATTGACCGTGCTGGGTATAGTCAGTTGAATACGATGGGAATTGTGGGCTGTGAAGGAGCCTACAAAGTTGGGGCTCCTTGGCTTGATGAATTAAAAGAATATATTCAAGACAATATTCAATTCACCATTGACTATGTAGCAAAATATATGCCAAAGATTCGTGTATATCGTCCTGAAGGGACATATCTCATGTGGCTGGATTGCTCTCAATTGCCGCTCAGCCCTAAAGAGCGAGATGAATGGATCATCAATGATGCCAAGCTATGGCTTGATACCGGTTTTATGTTTGGTGTCGATGGGGAGGATTTTGAACGCATTAATGTTGCTTGTCCTCGCAAAACATTAGAAGAAGGTCTCGAAGCTTGGCATCGTGCCTACGAGGCGAGAGGGTTTTAACTAGCTTAGTTAAATTATTTAGATTAGGTTATCAAATTGTTTAGTGTGTAGAGGTGATATTATGCCTATTAAAGTAATAAAAAATTTACCGGCCATTACGAAATTAGCTCAAGAGAATATTTTCGTTATGGATACTGAACGGGCGGAGAATCAACAAATCCGACCTTTGCAAATTTTGCTTGTCAATTTGATGCCTACTAAAGAAGTGACGGAAACGCAAATTTTGCGTGCTCTCAGTAATAGCCCATTGCAAGTTAATTTGACGCTTTTACATACCGCATCTCGTAAGGCTAAAAATACAGATGAACAATATTTAGAAACCTTCTACCGCACCTTTGATGAAGTAAAAGACCAGTTCTTTGACGGTATGATTATTACAGGTGCTCCTGTAGAGTTAATGCCTTTTGAAGAGGTAGACTATTGGTCTGAACTCGTAGAAATCATGAACTGGGGCGAAGAGCATGTGTACTCTACGTTCTATATCTGTTGGGGTGCTCAAGCCGGCTTATATCATCACTTTGGTATTAATAAATCTGTTATGGATGAAAAGCTATTTGGTGTGTACGAACATGATATCTACAATGACCGCCCGGTTCTCTTACGTGGTTTCGATGAACGATTTTGGATGCCACACTCCCGTCATACGACCGTTTCTTTAGCGCAAATTAAAGAGAACCGTGAGTTAGAACTTTTGGCGGGATCTGAACCAACAGGTGCAGCCATCGTTCGTAGTTTAGACAATAAACATATCTTTGT
>NZ_CALLVP010000124.1 GCF_938010505.1 uncultured Veillonella sp.
AAATGCAGCATCTATTTTATCATAAGACACTCATAAAATCGTAAAATTCTGGTGATTTTAATAGGAATTATTCGATATAAGTAACCTAATAAAAAACAGATTGTTGAATAAATCTAATCAAATATCTACTGTATAAAGAAAATATAATGAATTATAATAAACCATTATCCATCAGTAACCCCAACAAAGCAAATATAGCAAAAACTAAGAGGATACTTAAAATAATCCTTACTATACGTCTCACTATAGGCTTAGCCGGAGTGAAAGATTCTATACTATCATGATTACCGATTAACTCAGGGATACAAATAAATGCAATTAAAAATCCTATAGCCTGAATTGTACCTCTAACCTCATAATTAGTATTATATAAGTTCAGTAAAGACATGATAAAATCCATATATTTTTACCTCTTAGTATAATAGTAATATTTCTCTATAAGCTCACTATAATATAACCACCTGCAAGATCTTTTATCCCTAATACAGCTTCATCTTAAAAAGTCATATAATCAAATTAATTATCGATTCTATATCTCGTTTGTGATTGTTAATAATAGTAAATACCGAAAACAGATTGACTTGCTCCGTTTACATACTGTAACACATCAACACACTTGGTATTCAATACATCAATATTGTCACGACCCTGCTTAATGGTTCAATTGTATCTCCATTGTAGATAATAGCCATAGTTATTGAAGTATTCATGCCTTTTTATTCTAATATATAACACTCATAAAATTTTAAAAATTGGGTAATTTAATAAAAAGTCACCATAGAATCGGATACTTTACCTATCATCTTATTACTTGTAATAGCTTGTAATGGCGGAATAACTAGTTCAGCAGTCTTCGCTTCTGAAAGACTCGATTTAAAGTGGGTATGATTTCCCCAGCCACCACCTTTAATACGACCACCTACACCTATTTCGGCAATCTCTAGTTGGTCATTATTTTATATTATATCTTTACCAACCATAATAAGATTATCGACTCGTTCACGATGAAACGGTCGTTGCATCGAATCTCTAATATTGAACATTACAAAAAGAATGGCAGTCATTACTAAAACTTATATAACTAATATCTTATTTTGAATCTACATAATATAGTAAACCGTCTGATTTATAGAAATCGATATCAGCCTCAATCTTCTCCTTAGTAACAGAGACAAAATACACTCTAAGTTTAATACTAATTTTCTTCAAAAGTAATTGTTGACGTTTAGGATTAAATCTATTCTCATGGAAATCAATTAAATCAAAAAGTTCAATAGCATCGTTAAATGACTCAGAATATTTATAGCTTAAATTTTTAATTTTACTTAAAATATTATCCTTAAATGATAATAGTACCTGATTAAGATCATCATCAATTTCTCTTAGTAATAATGTAAATCCTAACAGAAATATCATCATATTAAACTCAAAGTTTGCTAATGAAATATAATCAATTTTAAAACTCAAGTCAGTATCATCTACGAATTCAAACAATTTAAAATCAGTAAAACAAGAATAATATTTAGGATCCATCAACAAACACTTACAGTCTATCTCAATGGTATCTATCGTATCAACTAACAACATACTTGGAAAAATACCTTTAACCCATGCTTCAACATCTTCTAGTCCCATACCACGTAAAACAATTTCTTCTAATTCCAAAGATAAATTATTCTTATCAATAATACTCAACATCTTCATTCGATAGATTAATGATTCTAATGTATCTAAATCAATACAATTATATCTATAAGCCTGTAATGCACCTAGAGCAATTAATAAAAAATAAAATTCAATATTTCTTTTTTCTTTAAGAGTTATTTTCATATTTATCTGCCATTACAATAACGGAATATTTTAATAAAAAAGTATTGGTTCTAATATTACAATATGATACTTTAAGTCTTCATACGATAACTATAAGGATACCTCCCCCTTAGAGGTCAGTGTATACACTAAACTAGAAACATTTAACATAACAGCTACTGTTCTGTTACTTTAACAATAATAGAACGATTTGGATATCTTATCTTTTTCTCCTTTAAACTATTATAAATATCCTGCTCTTCTGTAGTTAGCTCGGACTTACTAGACCAAATATGTGTTTGTATTGGTTTCTGTTCTCTCTTCTCTATTAAACATCTATTTAAAATATTAGTTTTGTAAATTTCATCAGTTTCCTGATCAAACAAATAATAAGTTTGACCTGAGTTTAAATCAAGCTTTAGAAAACCTGTTTTTCCATAACTATATAAATAGTCTAATTGTGTTTTATAAGAATATCCATTATGTTCTAATGTAACACCAGTTTGAGTATCTAATATATAATTTTCACCCTTGGAATATCCCAAAAAATAACAAGGTTCATATTTATCTGAATTAGATTCACCAATATAAACTATTGAACCTGCTACTAAAAGAAAGATGCCTGCCAAAATAGCTAATATGTATTTCATTTTTATTAGTCTCTCAAATCGCATAAAACAACCGTATTATATTGAAAGAGCACTAAAGATACTCCCAATTGTCACTTTCAATTAAACGACGATATCTAATAGGAACATTATCATAGTTATCTATAACCTTAGCACGTCCAATAAAATCATTATATCGCTTTTCATCCATATCAAATTTAAGGTTAACAAATATATAGTGGTCTAAATATCCATCATAAATAATGTATTGCTTATTATCCCTATCAATTTCACCAATAAAAATTTGACAATTTCGAATTGCTTTATATATATGATAATTATCTGATTTTAAAGAATCTACCAATTTATATGACTTTATACCAGATACAATTCTAATCATCTGTCTATAGTCATACAAATCACCTTTATTATTTAGCTGTACTAAATAATTGGGTTTTACACCAACTACACTTCCTAATTCAGCATGAAAAAACCAGGAGTTCACTAAAAAATAGATTCCAATTAAAAATAGAGAAAAAATATTTCCCAATATACTTATTATTAACAGTCGCTTCTTTAAAGTTTTACTTATCTGCATAAAAGTACACTCACTTATCTTATCCATTTTTTTCTAAAATGACAGTTATACTTTTAGTTTTTATATCACGTATAATTTCAATACTAATATTATCATCCACATCATATCCGATAAGTTGTGCTTTATTTACTTCACGCCATTTTATATTCTCTTCTGAAAGTATATTCCTCACTTCTTCTAAAGTAATACTTTCATATGTAATTTTAAAATTATAAGCCTGCCCATTTCTACCGGTAACATAATGATCTTCGCTAACTTTATGTGTAGATATACTTGTTAACTTTTGCTCATATGCTTCTAGTTGTTGAATTTGTTTTGGTCTATTAATAATAGCTACTCCTGTCATCAAAGAGATAGTAATCATACATATGAGTGCAAATCCTAAAATTATCTTAAAAGATATGGGAAGCATATTAAAGTAATAGGATATCTTTTTCAAAACTATCAACTCCATCAAAGCATCTCATTAAAGTACTAACCATTACTACACAATATTATAAAAATAAATATAGCGTATTTCTAATTTTTACTAACATAGTTATCTCGTAATTGTAATAAAATAGTTCGTTCTTCTTCTCCAATTTCATCTAAACTATTCAACATAATAAGATGATCCCCATAAGTATATTTCAACATAGTAATTAAAGAGTCTCTAACCTTTTTACCAGCAATACTTTCATCAAAATATACTTGTATATTATTTATTTCTTTATCAATGATAATAAAACCACTAACATTAAATATTAGGATTTTAGTAGGAGTCTCTTTTATTCCTCTTACGTCATTTGTAATAATTAAATGCTTATCTAAGTCGAGAAATGTGGCTTCATAGCCTGAATGATACCAGCGTTTATTATAATATTTAGCACCACGTTCTGAGTTCATCAGCATTTTTTCAAAGTTATCTAAAGTCTCTTTTGAAAAATCTTCTAACTTAGATTTCTTATTAACAATCATCTTAGATCTTGAATAGTTAATTTTATGCTTGCCAGTCTCATCACCGTAAATTTCAAATTCTAGAACATCTAACATGTGATTTCTAATATCATATCGACCGATTCCATCATAGCCTAAATAATAATAGTAAGGCTCATCAAGATATACGGCTAAAATACGACTAGAGACGGTTTCTTTAATTGATGTATCTACTAACTCATGGGACTCATCCAGAATAACTATATTATTAGGAGAACCATCGTGATAATAATACTGATAAATAGTGGTACTAATAATTGCTATAACGATCAGTATTAAAGAACAAATTTTTTTCATATCAAACTACCTAAGCTATATAATCAAATACCTTTATACAAAACACCAACATCTTTTAACAATATCAAATATCATATCTAATTAATAAATATTTATTCCACTTCTATATTTAATTATATGTCAAACTAGCATACACCACCAACGAATATTTTGTTATGTTGCGGCAAAAAAAAAGCACCATCTATCGAGGGACGACTTATGTGTCGTTTAGCTCCCCAAATAGATGATACTTTTTATAATTAAGTTAATTAAATTGTTCAAATAAACATGTTCCACTCGATCTACAATGTAGCATAGTACTACTTAATATTTCGTCGTGCCGCTAAACTACCAGCACTGCTAGCTAGGCCCGCTCGATTGATATGAGGGTTCCCATGTTTGTACGTTTTTGGCTTGCTACTTTTATCTTCTACCTTTGATTTCTCAAATTTAGTAAATAAATTATCAAGCTCACGCAAGAGCGCACGTTTTTGTGAGTCTTTCAACTCGAATACATCACCTTTATAGGCGATGTATTTATTTTTTAGTACAGGACTGAGATCATAGATAGGCTCGTGTTCTTCTCCATTTACATCCAACAGCTCATCCAAGGTCAATCCATAATAGCGAGACAGAGCACAGAGTGTATCTAAATCTGGTTCGCGATACCCTGTTTCGTAATTTGAAAGCGCCGCATTACTGATACCTACGGCCTTTGCTACTTCGATTTGGCTTTTGCCCATGCGCACGCGAGCACGCTTTAAGTTCTTGTAAAACTGCATGTTCATCACCTGTATCGATACATAAACAACTACAAACTATATACTTTTATAACAATGTATCACTGATTTTTTTGAAAGCTTCATCAGCAACGGCTAATGTGCGTTCCACTTCACCGCTCTTGTGGCAGATAGATACGAAATTACTTTCATAAGGGCTTGGCGCATAGTAAATACCATGGCTCAAGTTATGATGGAAGAACATCTTAAATTGTTCTTCGTTGCACGCTGCAGCATCATCAAAGTTCTTAACTGGTTTGTCAGTAAAGAAGATGGTGAACATAGAGCCTACCCGTTGTACTACAACAGGCACATTGTATTGTGCTGCCAATCTTTCAAAGCCTTCGCAAAGGGCAATCGTTGTATCTTCTACTTGTTTAAACACCGTTGGATC
>NZ_CALLVP010000125.1 GCF_938010505.1 uncultured Veillonella sp.
TGCATCCTTTGGATCTGCTAATGAGGCAAAAGCGTATCTCAGCAATAATGATGTAGCCGTGTTTAAACACCTCATCGCACAGACGACGGCGAATAGCTATATGCTCGTGATGAGCCATATTCAAATTCCCGCTATCGATAACGAGAACTTGGCGAGCTCCTCTAAGGCGATTATTGACGGTTGGCTTCGCAAGGAGCTCGGTTATAAGGGTATCGTTATGACGGACCGTATCGATGTGGGGGCTTTGCAATCCAACCAAAAGATAGGAGATTACGCTGTAACTTCCATTTTGGCAGGCAGTGATCTCATCCTTGTTGATGCGGATACGCTTCACATCGACGAAGTCCATCGTGCTTTAACGCAAGCGGTGGCGAATGGAACGATTTCGAATGAACGCCTCAACGAATCGGTTAAGCGTATTTTATTGATGAAAATGCAAACTCAAATTCAGTAGTAAAACATTTTGTAATAAGACATTCCGTAATAACTCGCAATTGTGTTCTTAGCAGATGCTTTATCACCAGTACCAAGTAATAGATTCAGCAATAAGACATCCTGTAATAACCGATTTTGTAATAAGAAATTCAGTAGCAATAGTAATAAGAAATTCAGTAACAATTTAATATACTTAACATGCAAATGACGTGCTATACTTTCTGGTAGGCACGTCATTTTTAAATATATAGATTGTAATATTCGACTCATATATTGAAAAGTTTATGATGCTTTGATGAATCAGAATGCTTGAAAACCCAGCCGTTATAAGATTTTTTGATATGGCATGAGAAAAAAGTATAACAGTAAAAACCTGTATGTGATGCGTAAAATAATTAACATAAAAAAGCTATGTTAACTATATGAAAAAAGTTTAATAATGATTTAAAATTATGATATAATAATTTCCGTAAATAGTTGGAGGTGAGTATATGAATTTTGTGGGACGTGCTGAGATTATAGAGAGTATCCAGTCCCGTATTGCATTGGGCCAAATGAGTTTATGTGTTGTATATGGTCCTCATCGCAGTGGTAAATCCTATGTGGCTTCGCAGCTTGTACGCCGTCATAAGGCGGTATACTTGGCGGGGCGCATGGCCAATGAATCAGTCCATGTGGCTGATATAAATAGAGCTCTTGAGGAACGTTTTGTTCCTGCTGATGCTCAAGATCAGTTCGAGCCTGTAGAAACCTTGCATCAGGCCTTTGTAAGGCTTTTTGAAAGTAGTGTGAAAACACCTCAAACTGTGGTGATTGATGATTATCCTGCCTTGGTAGAGGCTGTATCTCAGTTTCCAATTCACTTGCGCAATTTGTTAGAAACTTATAAAGATACGAGTCGTTTGAACATCATTTTGATGGCTAATGGCATGGAACAGCTCGATGGCCGCATCATTGGCGATCGCAGCCTTATCGGACCTTTCGTGTCCGAATATCTCGAGGTGAAACCATTTTCCTTGGTGGATATGAAATCCTTGGGCCTTCACTATGCAAAGGACGATTTGCGTACCGTCTTTGCCGTAACAGGTGGCTTGCCTGCCTATGTGCAATACTTTGATAATGGTGAAAGCATCGATACGAATATTATTAACTTGTTCTTCTCAGTAACGGGAGCTCTCTTTGAAGAAACACAGTATATTTTGCATCGAGATATGAAAAATATAACGGGTGCCAATGCCATTTTAACGGGTCTTGCTAGCTTGGAAAGACCGTATTACGTGGAGCTTTTACAAGAAAGCCAAATTAAAAGTGGCACGTTCACATCTCGTTTGAACGATCTCATGTCTATGGGACTCGTGGGCCGCATTCAGGCAAGTAACCGTGGGAACGCGAAGTACGCGGATTACCATTTCACGAATAGTATGTTCCATTTCTGGTACCGCTATGTATATAAATACTGGGGCGATATCGTGCGCGGTTATGGCGCTGATGTATATTATAATCATGTAAAACCGCAGCTAAACGACTTTGTTCAAGCCGCGTGTATTGCGATTTAATCAGACAATTTCAGATTAAATACTATTACTTAAAGATTGAATACTATTACCCAATGATAGTATATATTTCCTCTAAAAAATGACACCACATTGTGTATGTGGTGTCATTTTTAGTCATTATATATTTTCAGTAATTACCTTTTGAATCGCATACTTAAGTTGTACTTTGGATAGAAATTAAGGCTCAAATATAACAGAATATAGGGAAATTCCAAGGAATTGCCGATTTGTCAAAAAACTCTTTCCGCGGTATTGTGTACATAAGCGCTATGCCATGGCAGGAAAGGGGATTTATGTTATATACAAACGAAGAACCTTTAGTACAAAAAACATGTATTAAAACTGCAAACTTACAACATGACAACTATCAGTCAGAAAAATTAGAAACACAGACATTACCATCTCATTCTTTACTATCGAAAGCTAATGAGTCTAGCCGAAGTATTCCTGAGAAATTGAAATTACAGACCCTCGTCTGTGGTCATCAAGTCTTATCGTCCTTGTCGGACAAGAGTCTCGTGTCCATCTGTCAAAAGCCGAATATGCGGGTTCAGACGGTAGGGTATCAACCATGGTCCGTTGACGAGCTTCGTCATGATGCGGCACAAATTGAGCTCTGTCGCAGGTATCGACCGCTCATTTTGCACTATACGAATCGCATGGGAAACCGCGAGTTCCGTGAGGACGTAGAGAGCTATCTATGGGCGATCCTCATAGAATCGATTTATAGCTTTGATTTGGAAGGGCCCGTACCGTTCACAGGCTTTGTGAAAGCTGGCATCATGTACGGTTATATGCGGTACTGGAAGCGTGAGCGATTGCGTTATCGCCGTGAAATTCACATCCCAGATCGCACCACCGATGATGGAGAAGTGGCTTTTGGCATGGATATCTTCGCATCTGGCGAGAATGTGGCGGATATGGTGATGAGTGCCGACGAAGAGCATAGGCTACGAGCTCGTCTAGTGTGGGCTTTAGGCAGACTATCTCCTGATCAACGGGACCTACTGCGCCGTGTCTATGGTGAGTGTCAAAGCTTGGTATCGGTTAGTGAAGAATTGAACTGCAGCCGCCAAGCCATCCAACGGCGTCACGAACGAGCCATTCGAAAGCTGCGGAGATATTTGAGTACGGACTTTGAAGACGTGCGTGTACATTAGTTATTATAATTTAATTTCTTATTTATATTCTATATATTGCATATTTCTTTTCATCTCGATTAACAAATATACATAAAATATGCAATTCTCAATTTAAATGAGAAAATAATGACACATCAAGGTATAGTTAACTTTTACAAGATCATAAAGTCTTTAATTATACGTAAATTTCTATAGTTTTGTATATATATTTACAAATTATACAGACTGATATACAATTAAATCAGCAGCAGATTAAAGCATGCTAATCTGCTTTCACAGAACACGTGTTCATTGTATTGTTGAAAGGAATGTTCCTGATCAGATTGGAGAGGATTCCATGGCAATAGATGATAAACTAACAAATTTGATGGCCGCTCGGCTATCTAAGGGAGAGGATTTGGATTTGATCTACACGAATCCAAAGAATCACATTGTTTGTTTTATTCCTACCTATCAACCTAGTGGTGGGGACAGTACGAAGTGTTATTTTGTGGATGGACGCGAAGAAATGGTCCATCTACCGATGCGAACGATTACGCGAGAGCTGGCGATGCAGGAAGGGTTGAGGCCCAATTACATCATGACTAGCGATGGTCGACGCAGCAGCTATACCGCGCCTAAGACCTATGGTCCGCATTTAACCTTTGCGCATATTAAATGTCGCCGCCCTATCGGCAAGGACGTGGTGTACGGCCTCTTTAACGTGGCTATACCCTATGAATATATCGTTGGAAGGTCCGGAACCGGATACGAGCTATATTCATGTGGCGGACTTTGCACCGATCCTGGTGTACCAATCCCCGCGTCATGTCAAACACAAACTGAATGAAGCGATGCTAGAACACTGCAATTACGTGCGAAAAATGCTAGCCCGCATCAAACTCAGCCAAAACCCTCAAGTCGTGGCCGAACTATTTATCGCCTGGAGAGATTTAACGAGATAAAATCGTTGGACGGTGAAAGTAGAAGTAGGAGGGTGGAGAGAAATTTGGGAAAGGAGGATAGGCGTATAAAAAAATAAACGAAACTGCTGGAGCATATGAATTATTAAAAACAAGTTAAATATTGAACCTCAATAGAGCTACCTTATATAAGGTGGCTCTATTTTCATATGTTTTTCATTAATGCTAGTGATGTGCTATAATAGACCTAGATTTAACTCTCAGAAAACTAAATCTACGCCGTTGTGATAGTGGCGCGGTTAAACGGCATTATTTTAGCTCGCTAAAGTGCCTTTTAGGGTAGATTTACAATCTCCGCCGTTTTTGGCATTTTAGAACCAGTAAATATCTGTTGTTTCAAAGACAGGATTAAATTAAATAATCCCCATTAGGGGACGGAAACTTATAATCCTTGTCACCAGCGAATACAGTTTTATTTTTAACACGTTAAATTAAATAATCCCCATTAGGGGACGGAAACTCTTCTCCAGAACTATCACTTGTATAATCATAGACACTAAAACAAGTTAAATTAAATAATCCCCATTAGGGGACGGAAACTTTCAGCAGTAGGCATACCTTCCATAAAAGTATTAACTTTATGTTAAATTAAATAATCCCCATTAGGGGACGGAAACATTTCTGTTTTAACAAACCACTCGTTAGTAACAAAAGATTTTGTTAAATTAAATAATCCCCATTAGGGGACGGAAACCAAACCCCAATTTAAGTTCATTATCATTGTGATAACGAGCACGTTAAATTAAATAATCCCCATTAGGGGACGGAAACTCTAAAGCTTTATAGCTAAACTGCATAGGCTCTTTAGGGTGTTAAATTAAATAATCCCCTGATGGGGACGGAAACCTAAAATAGGTTGGTCAAATGAATATACTTCTTCTGCTTTACCGTTAAATTAAATGATCCCCTGATGGGGACGGAAACGACTTACAGACGAGTACTTCATTTGTGCCGATTGTGGGTGGTTAAATTAAATGATCCCCTGATGGGGACGGAAACTATTTCAGGCATTTTATCTCCTTATCTGGTATAATTTACGTTAAATTAAATGATCCCCTGATGGGGACGGAAACTCTTCAATGTCGTTTGTAATTTCATACATTTCGACATGCTCGTTAAATTAAATGATCCCCTGATGGGGACGGAAACGCCTTTTTCAAAATACGGGCAATGCCTAGTCCATTTCTTGATTGTTAAATTAAATGATCCCCTGATGGGGACGGAAACTTTTAGATGTAGTTTTTTTAGTAGTTTTTTCTGTGTTGATAGAGTTAAATTAAATGATCCCCTGATGGGGACGGAAACCATATCTTTTACTGCACCCCAACATTCATCAAATGTGATTGGTGGTTAAATTAAATAATCCCCTGATGGGGACGGAAACGTGGCGTCTTACATGGGCGAAAACATCCCAGACAGTCTTGATGTTAAATTAAATAATCCCCTGATGGGGACGGAAACATGCAATTCATCAAAACCAATG
Source organism: uncultured Veillonella sp. (assembly GCF_938010505.1). Taxonomy (GTDB): domain Bacteria; phylum Bacillota; class Negativicutes; order Veillonellales; family Veillonellaceae; genus Veillonella. The sequence goes on from NZ_CALLVP010000125.1 coordinate 5,579, forward strand.
TATAGATTTTCGTAATCTTGTTAAATTAAATAATCCCCTGATGGGGACGGAAACGTTACCGCCACGAACACCCTTAACATTACCCACAGGAATAATGGTTAAATTAAATAATCCCCTGATGGGGACGGAAACTTATTTTGTAGAATTACTGGATCAATCGGTAAAGAAGCATAATGTTAAATTAAATAATCCTCATTAGGGGACGGGAACTTATCGGCTTTAATTTCCACTTTTGTAAAGTCCGCTGGAATTACGTTAAATTAAATAGTCCCCATTAGGGGACGGAAACAGTTTTTCACGATACAAAATCAATGCATATTCTGTAGCACCTAGTTAAATTAAATAATCCCCATTAGGGGACGGAAACTAAGACACAGCTTTAACACGCTTTACATTTTCTAATTCAAAAGAAGTTAAATCAAATAATCCCCTGGTGGGGACGGAAACTCAAATCTATCTACATGCACCAGTGTCTGCTGCGGCCCTAACTGCAGTTAAATAAAATAACCCCCATCAGGGGACGGAAACGCATACACAATACCGATTGTTAATAGTAAAGATGTAGTTGCTAGTTAAATTAAATAATCCCCAATAGGGTCAAAAAAAGCACTATCTTATTATTTGTAGATAGTGCTTTTTCTTATTTTATATAAACATTAATTTTTTACGGCTGCCATTTCGAGTACCCAAATCCCATCATAATAATGCTCACCACGAGCATGCCGTTACCAAGGGTAATGGTGCTTTCACTTGTGGCTAGACAGGTGATAAAGGATCCGATGCCCATAATGATTGTGCCTATTATAGCTGATAGTTTATGAATTGCCATGATAATCACCCTTTGCTTTCACTAACAACATTAGGTTTAACAATATACGTAATGACTGCGTACAGTAGGGCACCGATTACAATCCCGTTCAGCGAAGTCAGTCCGAATGGTATGAATTTAACACAGACTAATGCGATGGCCCATGTGATCCATGGAACCAGATTCCATTTTTTGAAAGTCGCTTTGTTGTAATCAATATATTTTCCGCGATGAACCAGGTAAAAGTCTGCTAAGATAATGCCGCATAGTGGCGGAACGATGATGCCTAGTGTACTTAAGAATATAAAGAGGGAGTCGATTTTATATGGCTGTGTCATTGTTGCTAATGCAGAGATAGCAATGAGCACGGCTAGCATAATATTTCTGTTTAGTTTGAAAGAGTTTGCTAGGTTCAATGATGTGGAATAGAGGTTCGCACCATTTGTGGTAAAGATATTTGTAGTCAACAATAGTAAGCTTGGGAACACGAGGCCAAAGCTTAAAAGTACGTTGATTAAGTCACCATCATTCATAGCAACGCCTGCGATAGCACCGCAGCTGATCATCAACGTATTGCCGCCCAATAGACCGATTGTGCTCGCTGTAATAACATCTTTCTTGCTTTTACCATAACGCATAATATCGGCGATACATGTAGCAGTGGATAGAATCCATGTACCGATAACGATGGTAATGCCTGAAAGTAAATCGATAGGTTGCAATGGCATATAGTTAAATAGTTCTTGCCAGCCACCGATTGTTTGAACGGAGCGAGCCGCTGTTCCTAGTGAAAGGAATACGATAGATGGAATCGCAATATAGCCGAATACAGCGAGGGATTTAATGCCGAGAACTGCAAAGATACCCATGATAACGGCGCTGAGCATCATAGCAATGATTTCGCCTGTGTAGGAAAGGCTAAAAACTTGAGCAATAAAATGTCCATATAAAGCCGCTTGAATCGTGTACCAATCTAGATTGACGATAGGAACGAAAAGGGATGCAATTCTAGATCCTTCCTGACCGAAGCTGTATCGCGTCAAAAGGGCGAAGGTAAGGCCTGTTTTATAGGCGATTACACTCACTAGCCCTGCGATGATACATAAGAAAATATTCCCTAGAATCATGGCCAATAGTAATTCGTTGAAAGTCAGCCCTGCCGCTAATCCGCCACCAGCCATCATACTAGTAACAAGAAAAACGAATCCAGTCCAAACGATGGTGAGAGAAAAACAGGACTTCCTTGCTCCTAACGGGACAGGCTCTCTAGAATACTCATTATCTGTGTTCGTATCAACTGGTTCAACAAACTCTAATTTCTCCTTACTCATACATCTATACTCCTTTACGTAATAAAAAAGCTACCATGATGCGTTTTAAGATTTATATAAGCATGGTAGTAAAGACCTATTATGTAGTGTAAATATAGTG
>NZ_CALLVP010000126.1 GCF_938010505.1 uncultured Veillonella sp.
TTGCTATGGTAGGCGCTATTCTACATATTAAAACAGTGATTATCATGCCTGAAAGCATGAGTAAAGAACGTCGTGAACTGATTAAGGCTTACGGGGCACAACTCATCTTAACTCCAAAAGAAACTGGCATGAAGGGGGCTCTTGAACGAGCAAACGAAATTTTAGAGAAGTATCCAAGTGCTTTCACCTTGGGCCAATTTGTAAACCCTGAAAACCCAGATATGCATTACCGTACAACGGGTGCTGAAATCGTAGAACAAGTGCCGAACGTCGATGTATTTGTAGCGGGTATCGGCACGGGTGGTACTTTCACAGGTGTTACAAGACGATTGAAAGAACATAATCCTGATGTAAAGGCTATTGCTGTAGAGCCAACTGGATCTCCTGCTATCACCGAAGGCAAGGGCGGTCCTCACAAAATTCAAGGCATTGGGGCTGGTTTCATTCCTGAAAACTTTGACCAAAGCTTGATGGACGGCGTACAAACTGTGAGCGATGAAGAAGCCTTTAGTGAGGTGCAAACCTTTATGCGTGAAAACGGTATCTCTATCGGTCTTTCCGCAGGGGCGGCCATTGTAGTGGCAAAACGCATTGCTCGGGAAGAACCTAAGGCAAATATCGTTGTTATTGCACCTGATGGAGTAGAGAAATATTTATCCCTCTTGGACTTCGGCAATAATGAATACGTGAAGTAATCGATTTCGAATAGATGAACTAATAGTTTTATATCGATAAAATGCCTTATATATAGGAATATAGACCAAACATGTTGTATACTATATATATCTATTATATGAGTAGAATGAGAGTAGAGTAATTTGAGATGGAGTCACTATGATGCAAGGTTTGCGTGAATTATGGGGCAAAATTCAATATAATATTAAGCGCGTAATGGATTCTGACCCAGCTGCCACAAGTGTGTGGATGGTTATATGGACATATCCGCATATTACGGCGCTGTTCTGGCATTTTTTTGCCCATCGCCTTTATAAGACGGGGTGGCCGACCTTGGCTCGCCGTGTAGCACTACATTCTCGTCATGTGACGGGTATCGAAATCCATCCAGGTGCAACAATCGGTCGTGGTTTATTTATCGACCACGGTATGGGCGTTGTTATTGGTGAAACGGCTATTGTAGGGGATAATGTAACCTTGTTCCATCAAGTGACTTTAGGTGGTATGTCCTCTAAAAAGGTTAAACGTCATCCGACCATTGAAGATGAAGTACTTATCGGTACAGGTACAAAGATTCTTGGGGACATTACGATTGGGGCGCGCACGAAGATTGGCTGTAATCTCGTTATTAAACATGATATTCCTAAGGATATGGTAATTTTTGAAACAGACCCAGAAAATATGTATGTTCGTAAACCTAGTCGCAATGCAACTGCTGCAGAAGCAGAGGAGAAGAAGATTCCTGATAATTACATAGAATACTATATTTAATATAGAACTATATAAACCTCTAACTATTAGATTAACTAGTAGTTAGAGGTTTTTTGATTGATAAAAAATCTATTGCTATAAAATTTTGGTTTATTGTTGTTGTGACTTTATATTTTGGACAAGACTGATACATTTCATTCAAATTTTATATAAAAATATTTGTTCATATATTGACATGGAAAATCATTATTGGTAAAATATAAACATAATCAATATTGATTATAAATTAAATAAACGAATTGATGGCATAGAAGCCAACTGAGTTTGTTCTGCTTTTAGAATGAACTGTAATTGAGAATTAAATGATAAAAGGAGTATTATTATGAAAAACGTACAACAAGTAAATCAATATTTAGCAGATCTTTCCGTGTGGAATGTAAAATTACATAATTTACACTTCAATGTAACTGGTCCACAATTCAAATCCATCCATGAATACTTGGAATCCATCTATGATGAAGCATTTAAATATTTTGATGCAGTAGCAGAACATGTAAAAATGCAAGGTCAATTTCCATTGGTAAATTCCGCAGAATACGCAAAATTGACTAAAATCGAAGAACTTGGTCAAGAAGATATCCCTCAAGCAAAGGTAATCGATATTCTTCTTAAAGATTTCAAATACATGAAAGATCAAGCTGTAGCGATTCGTGCAGCAGCTGATGAAGAAGATGATTTCTTGCTCGTGAGCATGATGGAAGATCACGTTGCATACTATGTAAAACAAATCTGGTTCATCGAATCCATGTTGAAATAAGACAATTGACAATGCCTTATTGGGTATGATATGATTACTCAGTAAAGCATGGAGGATTACTCAAGAGGCTGAAGAGGACGGTTTGCTAAATCGTTAGGGCGGGTTACCGTCGCTAGGGTTCGAATCCCTAATCCTCCGCCATGTAAAGACCTCACATCACTCGATGTGGGGTCTTTTTGTATAATATAGTGATTTATTATATTATTTATATAGGCCTAAAAATCGTGAGGACTCGAGTGAGTCCAAGGCCTTATTAGTATTGAATGACACAGGTGTGTAAGGGTATAGAGTTGACGTATGTCTAGGGGTTTCATATAATAGATTGTATAAAATGTAATTTCAAGGAGACTCTTATGAATACAAAACATACACGTCAAATGAATCGTATCCGTCGAGCCTTAGGCATTGGTGCATTATGCCTCGTTGCGTCTGTTGGGGTTAGTCATGCTGAAAGTATTGCTATCCCAAGTGCACGTCCTATGGTGGATGGCGTAAGTGCTGATGTAGAGACTGTTAGTAGTTCTAGTAAAGGACAACAGCATGTGAACTCAGATGTTATTACGCCTAATGATTGGACATATACAGCGTTACAAAGGCTCATTAAACATGGTGCTATTACAGATACCCACGGGTTTACTTTTGATGGTGCTAGCTACACAAAGGATGAGCTTATGCCGCTTATCGATGAGGTAGTCACAAAACGTGAGCAAATGAACGACAATGATCGAGAATATGCATTGCGTATTTACCAAGAAAATATGCGTGATGTAATGGATTACCGTATTGCTCGCGATAAAAAAGTTACTGACGAGCGCCGTCAAAAACTAGATGAAAAGCGTGCTGAAAAGGCTAAAAAATCTGGTAAGACGTATCAAGTATCCAAGGATCAACAAGAGGCTCTTGATAAGGCTGGTGATGAAGTAGCAAAACCGGAAGAACGCGCTTTAACAGATGAACAAATCAAAGAAAAAATGAAGAAATTCAAAATTGATGATTCTCGCGTTAAGGTAAATAATGAAGTGCGTATTCGTTACACTGATTCCAAGGATAAAAAGTCCAAAACAGATGCTCGTATGCAGACGGAGATGACGTTCACTCTATAACTCTTAGTAAGGGGTTATAATGATTGATTTTTTTAAGAAACAGTTGTTTACAGTTCATCAAAACGGTAAGCAAGGCCTTTAAGTTTATAGGGCCTGGTATCTTTGCAGGAATGTTCGGCGAGTCTTACGATATGAAAGATTTCCATACGCGATTAGGGTTGGCATTAACTTATGTTCCAGCTCTATTACTGATTGTGTTTATTACGGACTCCTTCCAAGCACTGTTGATCTCACAAATGTTCTTAAGCTTACAATTGCCTATCACAATTTTCTTGCAGCTTTATATGACAAGTAGCCGCAAGGTCATGGGAGAATATGCGAACCGTAAATTTACAAATGTTCACTTATGGGGCATTGGTATCATTGTTACGGTTATGAATGGGTACCTATTAATCGTAGGGTAAGAAGAGTTTGCTTGTTGTAATGTATTAAAGACCGCTTCGGCGGTCTTTTTGTTATGTTAGTAACGTATCTATTATGTAAAAAGCGTATCTTTGAATACCCAAGAGGGGTATAAAATATGGTACAATTAAGAATAGCGTAATATCTGTTGGGAGTATCTCCTAGCAGTGTGATATATGGAAAATTAGGAGGACCTAATGGCAAAGGAAGTTAAATTACAAGATACAATGCAATCTGATTTCACAGCTGTTGTAAACGACATTGCAGAGGAATTATTGGCGCGCCTCAATATGGATGAGGATGGTTCGGTTATCGACATGTTCCAAACGGGCTCCTTTGATCCTTGGCAACTATTTGTATTTTTTGGTGCTTTAGAAAAAGCCCTCGTTGAGTTCAGAACTGATAAACGCAAGAAAACGGTTATCGTTCATGCACAACCTGAGGCACTTCTCGGCATTGGCCGCGTAGTGACACCTGTATCTACTATGCTTGAGCATGTTTTGATGTCTCGTTTGAACGACATGAGCGAAGGCCGCTTGGAAACAGGTATGCTTACTGTGTCTGCTGAAAGCATTGATTACGAAGGGGTAAACCTTAAAGGGCGTCACGTAGTTATCGTATGTGACCTTGTAGATGAAGATTCTGACTATCTCAAAGAATGCATTAAACTATGTAAAGAATTGAAAGCTAGCCACGTTGTGGCGGTGCCTCTCATGTTGTGGAACCCAGAATTGATCGACAATTTGACAGAGGAAACTATCAAGGCGGAATTATCCCATGAAAATCGTCCTCTCTCCTAGTAAGACAAAAACGATTACCGATGCTGCAACCAACGGTGCGTTAAAGGATGGTCAATTTCAACCGAATATTACGAAGGAGATTGTAAAACACGTGCAATCCCTTGATGTAACAACTCTTGGAAAGGCGTTGAAATTAAAGGATGATAAGGCGCAAGCTCTCTTTGAGTTTTACCAGTCTTTTGAGTCTCATCCCGTAGGGCGTGCCTGTGAAAGCTACGATGGTATTGCTTTTAAATATTTAGACTGGCAGAACCTATCTAAGGAGGCTAAGGCCTTTGGTGAAAGCCACCTCGTTGTGATGTCCGCGTTGTACGGTGTCGTTGAACCTAATATGGGTGTGCGCGACTATCGACTCGATATGGTCGATAAGGTGGGTGTTAATCTATACGATACCTGGCGTGAAGCGGTGGATGCATACTTTCACAAGGAAGATTGGATCCTAAACCTAGCATCTAAAGAATATGCAAAAATGGTGAACCATCCGAAGGTGGTAACTGTTGAATTTTGGGAATTACGGGGCGATACGTTTAAGCAGATGAGTACGTCCTCCAAAATGAGTCGCGGTGTGATGGCTCATGAATGTTTAACTCGACAAGTGAAACATGTGCGGGACTTGCCGCGCGAAATTAATGGATTTACCTGTGTCACTGACCTTGAATCCATCACCATACCAAGCGAATCGATGACGATTCGTTATGAAAGGAAGTGATTGTTTGCAAGTGCAAGACATTCTTGCAAAAGACCTTGTCGGCGATGAATGGCTGACCGAGGAGGAACTAAGATTTCTCATGTCTGTAACTGATGAAGAACAGTTGCAGTTAATATATAAAAAGGCCTACGAAGTAAAGGCAAAATACGTAAAGCCTGTAGCGTATTATCGTGGCCTCATCGAGTTCTCGAACCGATGCATTAAAAATTGTAATTACTGCGGTATTCGTCGTGAAAATGACAAGGCGGAACGTTTTGATATGAATCGCGAAGACATTATCATGATGGCGCAGTGGGCATACGACCATGAATATGGCTCCATTACACTCCAATCTGGTGAACGCTGTGATGATGCCTTTGTAGACTATGTTGTGGATTTAATTCGCGACATTAAATCCATCGGTGATGGTTCTCTTGGCATAACGATGTGTGTAGGGGAACAAAGCGAAGAGGCGTACCGCCGCATGCGTGAAGCTGGTGCAAGTCGTTATTTATTACGCATTGAAACAACTAATACAGATTTATACCATAAAATTCATCCTCGTGATGAATTGCACTCCTTTGAGACGCGCGTAGAATGCTTACGTCGTTTACGCCGCGTAGGCTTTCAAGTTGGCACAGGTGTTATGATTGGCCTACCCGGTCAAACAGAAGATGATCTCGTAAATGATATCTTGTTTTATCGAGATATGGATATCGACATGATCGGTATGGGTCCTTATGTAGTACATCACGATACGCCACTAGGTCAAGAAGCATTGGCGATGGGCATCGATGACGAAGCAGGTAAATTGCGCCGCGTTCAACTGGGGCTTAAGATGATTGCGTTGACTCGTTTATTCTTGAAAGACGTAAACATTGCAGCAACCACTGCATTACAAGCACTAGATAAACTAGGCCGCGAAAAAGGCTTGGCCGCAGGGGCGAATATTCTCATGCCTATCATCACTATTCCTGAACACCGTGCAAAATATTTGCTATATGATAACAAGCCATGCGTAGACGACAATGCAGAACAATGTAAAGACTGCTTGACGCGACGCGTAATGTCCATCGGTGACACCGTAGGTTGGAAACAAAATGGGGACTCTAAACACTATGGCAAACGGACGGGAGAATTTTAGTTTTCTCTGTTTAGCTGATTCATGTATCGTATGATGTGCTTTGGGTTAGTATTACCTACATATAGATGGGGCCCCGTTATATAGCGACAACTTAATTAAAAAAGACGGTCTATACTTGCTTGCTCCTCGTTCTTGATGTCGCGGCACAAGTACAGACCGTCTTTTTTATAACTTTGTGAGAGAACTAGTCCCATCTATATATAGGTTTACGAATAAATCTTTATTAATAGATCCTTAAGTTCATTATAAACATAGAAATACTAAAATTATTTAGGAATAGGAGGAAAGTTGTCGAAACTATAGATGGCTAGTATTGCAATATTAGTTATACTCTGTATGGTTACGGTACTCTTCTAAGTCCTTATTGGTAAATTTGAGTCTTTATTCATCAAATAATAGATTGAAGAATTATATTAATCCTCTTTTTGGAGAAATTTTTCTCAGAAAAAGAGGATTTTTCTATTATAGTGTCGAAATGTATTAGCAAAGCCGTAATTTGCCAGTAAGGAGGCGATTCCAA
>NZ_CALLVP010000127.1 GCF_938010505.1 uncultured Veillonella sp.
ATAGTTTTCATTATTGTTCCGGCCCTAGGTCTCGGAATTCTACGTCTCTAAATTGTGTTAATTCTCCAACGAATTGGAGTTCCACAGTACCGACGGAACCGTTACGGTGTTTACGAATGAGGACTTCTGCATTGTCCCCTTTTTCAGAGTTTTCATCGTAATATTTATCGCGGTACAAGAAGATAACGATATCCGCATCCTGCTCGAGGGAACCAGATTCACGAAGGTCCGAAAGCACAGGCCGTTTATCTGGTCTGCTTTCAACACTACGAGATAACTGAGACAAAGCGATAACCGGTACGTTAAATTCACGAGCAATCAATTTAAGATTACGAGAGATTTCGGACACCTCTTGTTGACGATTTTCACTGCCCTTACCAGCATTTCGACCTTGCATCAACTGAATATAGTCGACGATAACGAGATCGAGGCCATGTTCCACCTTGAGACGGCGCAATTTAGAGCGCATATCTTGTACAGTAAGACCCGGCGTATCATCGATAAAGAGTTTGGATTTACTCATGCGGTCCGCTGCGGCAATAACCTTTTCCCAGTCAGCAGGATTCATGTTCGCACGGCGCAATTTTTCAGAGCTCACACCTGCCACGGAGGACAAAATACGACCAACGAGCTGTTCCTTGCCCATTTCCAGCGAAAAGAACGCCACCGTCTTGTCATACAACATCGTTACGTTTTGAGCGATATTCAAGGTGAAAGCTGTTTTCCCCATCGCAGGACGAGCTGCTACGAGGATAAGGTCAGATTTTTGTAAGCCGTTGAAAATGTGGTCCACATCTTTAAAGCCTGTTGGAACACCTGTAATAGCACCATCATGCTGTTGCAGTGCATTGAGTTTATCTAGATTAGATAAAACCACTTCACCAATGGCTGCAAAGGATGATTCAGACTGAGTTTGACCGCTTACGTCTAGCACCATTTGCTCTGCCTTATTGAGGATTGCCGTCGGCTCATCTTCGCCAGCATACGTCATGCCTACGATTTTATTCCCTGCATCGATGAGGCGGCGCAACTGAGCTTTCTCGCTGATGATTTTCGCATGTTCCTCCACATTGTAGGAAACCGATTCATTCGCAAGAGATGTAATATAAGCAAGACCACCTACCGCATCGAGGCGTTTACGACGGTCTAGTTCTTCACCAACGGTGATAAAATCAGCCGTCTTATTGGCATGCACGATTTCTAAAATAGCATCGTAAATAATACGATGTGCATCGCGGTAAAAATCTTCAGATTTAAGAATACTCGTCACCGTATCTACAACGGCCCCCATATTGGATCCATTAGTTAATAAAGCCCCCAAAACGGCCTTTTCCGCATCTAGATTATGCGGTGGAATGCGTACATCCATGATAATCCCCTTCACACAACCACTATGGATAAAAGAATTCACCATACTCAAAGAGCATGGTGAATACTATTATTCGGCTACTACATTAACCTTGATAGTACTTGTAATTTCAGGATGAACACGAACTAATACGTCATGTACGCCCAATGTTTTCAGTGGTTCTTTGATTTCGATTTTCTTTTTATCGATATCTACTTTGTATTGAGCTTTAGCAGCATCGGAAATATCTTTTGCAGTAACGGAACCGAATACGCGACCTTCTTCACCCATGCGAACTTTTACAGTTACTTCAACCTTAGTCAATTGAGCTGCCAAGATTTTAGCTTCGTCATTCGCTACAACTTTGTGGTGAGCAATGGAGTCTTGTTTTTGTTTCGCATTGTTTACATTAGTCGTTGTACCTTCAAGACCAAGACCTTTTTTGATCAATACATTACGACCATATGCATCGCTAACTTCAACGATTTCGCCTTTTTTACCAACTTTTTTAACGTCTTCTAACAATACTACTTTCATTGTTGTTCCTCCTCTTGTTCTGCGGAATGAAGCGCCTCAAGAGCATGCTCCAAGATGGCCTGCTTCGCTTCCTCTACGGTCATACCTTGTAATTGAGCGCCCGCCACAGTTCTGTGACCGCCACCACCCAAGGCTTCCATTACAACTTGTACGTTTACCTTGCCTTTGGATCGAGCGCTGACGCCGATACCACCCTCATTCAAGGAATATAGTACAAAGGCTGCTTCAATATCTTCATTACTGATGAGCATGTCCGCACTTTGTGCAGCCAACGCCATCATATCCTTCAAACCTTCAGGAGCTACGGAAATAGCAATCCCTTCAGTACGACTTGCTTCAAATACCATTTTAGCACGCAATTGGATAGAATCGAAGGTTTCAATAAATAATTGTTTAACTCTGTCGATATCCGCTCCTGCACGGCGCAAGAATGCTGCTGCCTCGAAAGTACGCGCACCAGTTTGTTGGATAAAGTTCTTCGTATCTAATACGATACCTGCATAGATACCTGTGGCTTCCGCTTTTGAAAGCTTCACAGGAACACCTGCATATTGAACAAGCTCTGTTACGAGCTCAGATGTGGACGATGCAGTTGGTTCCAAATAAGTAAGCAATGGATTTTCTACAAAGTCCGCTGCACGACGGTGATGGTCGATAACAATGCGTCGTTCAGAAATTTCAAGCGCCTCTTGAGCCGCTACCATTTCTTGACGGTGCGTATCACACACGACAGTGAGCGTATTCGCATCTACCCATACTCTTGCAGCTTCTGCAGTAATAATATTCTCTTGCCAGAACTCTGACTCGTTAAGAACATTCACCATTTTATCGATGGCGCTAGTTTCTTTTGAAAGCGCAATGCGCACGTCTTTACCAAGTGCTCGAGCAATGGCGGCCACACCAATAATACCACCTAACGCATCGTAATCTTCGCGTTGATGCCCCATGATAAGAATCTTATCAGAATCAATCATAAGCTCGTGTATAGCTTGAGATACAACACGAGCACGAACGCGCGTATTCTTCTCAACGCCTGCCGTATTACCGCCAAAGAAGCGCGTACTTTCACCATCCATAATACACACTTGGTCACCACCGCGACCTAATGCAATATCTAAGGCTGCACGAGCACGGCCAGATACATCTTTCACAGA
>NZ_CALLVP010000128.1 GCF_938010505.1 uncultured Veillonella sp.
AGTTTTACCGCTCCGATTTGAATGATTTCCCCTGTCAACGGCATTTTAGTGCGCTTCATAAAGCTAATGTCGTTGCTATAGGGTTGATTCCATTCTAAATCAAATACAATATAGTTCATATGTTTATTTCGATTCTAAAAGCAACGTTTCCGCAGCTTTAATAACCTGTTCTTCAGAAATTATAGATAATCCTTTATAATTTCCTTCTTTAATAATTTTCTTCATGCTTTTACCAATCTCATAAGAATCCATCGTTTCAAGAACGATAGCATGAGCTTGATAAGGTCCATAAAAGAATGGATTTGATGGCCCATAGAGTGCCACAATTGGCACACCTTGACTGATGCCTACATGCATCGGTCCAGAGTCATTAGTAATTAACAGATTACAACGGCTCATAGCAGCTGCCAAAGGCCCTAACTGGAATTTTCCGGTAGCCACAATAGGCTTTGTTTCCATTTGTTCCACTACGGGCTGCACCATTTCAAGATCCATAGATCCGCCAAAGAAAATCGTCTTATAACCTAAACGACCAAAGTAATCTGCTACATGAGCAAAACGTTCAGCAGGCCAGCGTTTCTCAGGAACGGCGCTACCAATATTAAAACCAATGAGTATATCAGTATCAGTTAATCCATGTGTAGCGTAAAACTCTTGAGCCTGACGACGCCATTCTTCACAGGTTTCAATATGTAAACCAAAGTTAGAAGTATCTGTTACACCTAATTGCTCTAGTACATTAATGTACATATCCGCGGCATGACGAGTTTTACGATCTAACCGCGTATACTTTGTCATGAATGGTCTAAATAAAAAATGGCTCATACCAGTTGTGATAGGTGCATGAATCTTCCATGCTAAATATGAAGTACGCTCATTAGGATGTAAATTAATGACAATATCAGGTCTTCCCTTAGCATTAATTTCACGAGCAACTTCATTGAGACCTGAGATGCTATTATGGCGACCTTTTTTATCTACAACAATAAGTTCATCAATATTTGGATTATATTGCATGACTTGTTGTAATTTTTCATCTATTACATACGTAATATGACTATGAGGAGCCGCTTTGCGAAGCACTTCTAAAAATGGAGTCGTTAATATAACATCTCCTAAATGCATTAAAAAGGTTACCACAATGCGCTTATAATCTAATTCCATTATAGTTCCTTTCCAAGTACTTGTTCATACACTGACCATACTGCGTCTACAGGAATTTGTGCCATACAGTCTGGATCATCTACTAGTGGTTGCTCAGGTGTAGCCTTAGATGTAGGTGAAATAATGAGATGTACATGACTGCCACCATAAGGACCTGTACGTTTAGGAGATGTTGTGCCAAACATGGCAATCAAAGGACGCTTCAAGGCATTTGCAATATGCAATGGACCCGTATCGGCACTAATAAAAATTTGACAATGACGAATCAACTCAATGAGTTCAGGCATTGTTGTAGATCCCACTAAATTAATGAGATTATCATTCTTTACGTAGTTCTCAATAAAAGTACCCTTCTCTGCGTCATCAGGGGCACCGGCGACAACAACCTTTTTACCAGATTCGCATAGACGAATACAAAGTTCTCCAAAATTAAGAAGTGGCCACTCTTTAACAATCCAACGAGCACCAGGTACAACTACAACATATTCGTCATCTACACCATGAGATCTCAACTTATATTTTACGGATTTCTCGGCATCAACATAAGCAGGCATGGGAAATTCAATTTCCTCCACCTCACCACCAAGGGCGCGTACGGTATCTAGATAGCGTTCAATAACATGGTCGTATTTATGCTCACCTACTAAGGCTTTATTAACTAAATTGCTTCCTTCGCGAAGCTCCCAGTAGCCATACTTTTCAGGAGAACCAGATAATAAAGATACAATAGCACTTTTAGCAATACATTGAAGATCCAAGGTCATATCAAAATGACGACTATGCAAATCTTTACACAATTGATATAAATAAGCAGGCTTTTTGAGTCGTTTTTTATCTATAATAATCACATCATCGACCCAAGGTGTACCAGGCAAGAGGCTAGCAAACTGCTCGTGAATGGCCCATGTAATACGAGCATTAGGCCAATTCTTGCGCATAGCGTACAAGGTAGGCAATGCGTGAATTACATCGCCTAAGGAACTCATCTTGATGATGAGTATATTCTTGTAATCTTTCATATAGCCTCCACACCCAAATACAACAACTCAATACACACACTAAATTATTGTTTTAATAAAATCTAATAAATTTGTACCTGTAAATAGGTAACCTTTAACCCCAGCGGCTTCAGCAGCGTCAACATCACGCTGACTATCACCTATAAGGAAACTCTCTGCAGGATTTACATCATAATCCTTAATAGCTTGGTTAATCATGCCAGGTTTAGGTTTTCTACATTCACACTCTACCGCGTATAATGGAACAGATCCTTCTTTATGATGAGGGCAGTAATAGAAATGTAAAATCGGTGCCCCACTGCGGTCTAGTTCATGAGCCATATGGTCATGTAAAATTTGAACATCAGACTCTTTATAGTAACCGCGAGCCACACCACTCTGATTTGTCACTACAATGAGATCATATCCCTTGCTATACGCATAAGCTAAGGCCTCTTTTGCACCGTCTACCCACTCTAAATCGCTGACTTTATATAGATAGTTAACATCTTTATTAATAACGCCATCGCGATCTAAAAATAATACCTTGCGCATTAGCGTAAATACCCTTCGTTATTATCTAATAGTTCACAGTATTCTTTAACGGCATCTTCCATTTTATGGAACCCTTTATCATAGCCAGCTGCTAACAATTTAGTAGTATCAGCCTCTGTAAAGCTTTGATATTTGCCTTTTAACACCTCTGGGAATGGCACATATTCAATTTTGCCTTGACCATTGTAGTCAATTACAGCTTGCATGAATTGGTTAAAGCTATGAGCATTACCTGTACCACAGTTGAAAGTACCAGAGATTTCAGGGTGCTCCCAAAAATAAAAGTTTACATTAACTACGTCTTTTACATAGATAAAGTCACGTGTTTGACCACCATCTTCGTAGCCATCCGTACCTTCAAAGAGGTTAATGATACCTGTTTCTTTATTTTTGTAGAACATTTGGCGTACTAAAGAAGCCATTTTATCTTTATGAGCTTCATTTGGACCATATACGTTAAAGTAACGCAAACCTACAACTTGTGCAGTATATTCACCTTCATATTTGCGTACATAACGGTCGAATAACAGCTTAGAATACGCATATGGATTAAGTGCTTCTTCAGCTTCAGGCTTTTCTACGAAACCATTTGTACCATTACCATATGTAGATGCAGAGGATGCATAGATGAATGGAATGCGGCGGTCTTGGCAATAATGGAATAGATTTTTAGAACCTTCATAGTTGTTCTTCATCATATATTTGCCATTATATTCCATCGTATCTGCACAAGCACCCTCGTGGAATACGACTTCAATCGGGCCTACATCGAATGTACCATCAGCAATAGCACAATCAAAATCATCACAATCGATGTAATCTAGAAATTCTAGATTTTGAATATTGCGAATCTTACGACCATCTGTAAGATCATCTACGATCAAAATATCAGTACGACCTCTGTCGTTAAGTGCTTTCACAATATTACTGCCAATAAAACCAGCACCACCTGTTACGATAATCATAATTTGCCCTCCTTAGCCATAGTAGCTATTTTCCCTACAATATCTGATGTAGAATAGCCTTCTTTAAACGAAAGAACCTCTACATTGTCAACGGACTCCCGTCCGATAATATCTTCGATTTTATAATCTCCGCCCTTAACGAGAGTGTTAGGACGTAAATATGCTAATAGTTCAGCTGGTGTATCTTCTTCAAATAACACAACCCCATCGATGCATCGCAACGCACTCAACAAGGCCGCTCTATCCTCTTCACTTACAATTGGTCGCGTTTCCCCTTTTAAGCGTCTAACCGATGTATCAGAGTTCAACCCAATGATAAGGTGGTCACCTAACTGTGCCGCTTCTTGTAAATACGTGATATGTCCGCGGTGAAGAATGTCAAAACAACCATTTGTGAACACTACTGTCTCACCTTTGCTTTGCCATTGTGAAACGAGTTCTTTCATTTCTTCCTTTGTATATAATGGTTTAGATTGAATACTATGTTTATAGGAATGCCATAAGTCTAATAGCTCAGAACGATGAATTGGATACGTACCAACCTTAGATACTACGATACCCGCTGCACCATTGGCGATATGCAAAGCTAAACGCATCGATAAACCACTTGCGAGACAGGTCATCATCATGGATACAACGGTATCTCCTGCACCACTCACATCGAATACCTCTTGTTGAGTAGCAGGATTATGCCATGTACGACCATCCTTTGCAATAACCGTAATCCCTTTTGCAGAGCGCGTAGCTACAATATAATCTAAATCTACAGTAGCGAGTACAGACTTAGCAGCCTCTACGATGGTAGCATCATCATTTTCTAATTTACGGCCTACACATTCACCGAGTTCTTTTACATTCGGTGTAATACATGTAGCACCATTATATTTAGACCAGTCTGCACCTTTAGGATCTACGATTGTTTGCACACCATATTCCTTAGCCAAACTAAAGATTATCTTCAATAAGGTAGGTGTACAAACGCCTTTGCCATAGTCAGATATGACAATACCATCGATACCAACTTTACATAGATTTTCGAGCCAACTAGATAGTTGTTGCTCTTCTTGGTACGTCAGATCTGTAATCGTTTCAAAATCAAGACGCATCATTTGCTGACGATCACCTAAGATGCGCATCTTAGTAATAGTAGAGCGGTCATCACTAGTGATTAAACCAGTCGTATCGATTTTATCAGTATCAAGTAAATGTTGTAATAAACGGCCATGGTCATCATTACCTGCTAATGCACCAAGATACACCTTACAGTCTAAATTAGACAAATTAGATGCAACATTACCAGCTCCACCAAGGACCTCTTTCATCTTGGACACGCGGTTTACAGGAACCGGTGCTTCTGGAGAAATACGACTTACATCACCAAAAACATAACGATCTACCATTACATCACCTACAACGGCAATCTTTAAGTTCGGTAGTTGTTTTGTTAAAAATTGATTAATGGTAGTATTTATCATAATCCACCTATTCCTTACCCAAATATACATGTCTTCTTATTTATAATAAACCTTTGTTTGAAATAGCATGTACCTATATCTAATAACCTAGTGGTTAGTAATCTTCTTCAATGATTTCACACATAATGTGGCCAGCTAAGATATGCATTTCTTGAATGCGCGCCGTCACATTGCTAGGAATCGCCAATGTAATATCACATAGTTCAGCTAATTTGCCACCACCTTCACCGGTGAAAGCAATGGTATGCATACCAATAGAGCGAGCCATTTCAACCGCTTTCACAACATTCTTGGAATTCCCAGAGGTGGAAATACCGATAAGAACATCACCTATACGGCCTAAGCCCTCCACTTGACGAGCAAAAACAGCATCAAAATCATAATCATTGGCAATAGCTGTTAAAGCGGATGTATCTGTCGTTAATGCAACAGCCGCAAAAGAACGGCGTTCTTTTTTGAAACGACCAATTAATTCTGCCGCTAAATGTTGAGAGTCCGCAGCAGAACCACCATTACCACAGAATAAAATTTTATTACCATTATCGATCGCTGTCTTACAGCGATATCCGATTTCTTGAATGGTATCCATATGTTCCATCGTCTTACCAAACACTTCGAGATGCTCAGTAAAACGATCAGCAATGATTGGATTTAAATCAGTCATTATAAAATCTCCTTTAGTAGTCTATCTGCATTTTTCCAGAACAACTTTTCACACTGTTCCACAGATAAGCCTGCCTCTCTAAATGCATCATAGAGACGACTTATTTGAGACATATCTGCAATCTCTGTATCTGGTGGAATCCCATCAAAATCAGTTCCCAACGCCACTACCTCTTCACCGCCCTTGTCGATGAGATATAGACCGTGCTTTACAATATCTTCAATGCGACTAATTGGCGATGTGCCGAGAAAATTCTGTGCAAAATTAAGTCCTATAATACCGCCCTTATTAGCGATAAGTCTAATAAGATGATCCGGCAAATTTCGCGTATGAGCCCTAACTTCCCGTGCATTTGAATGGGATGCTATAAAAGGAACATCTAGAATATCTCCTAGTTGCTCTGTACCAGCATCATTGAGATGTGAGCAATCAACAATCATCTTTAAATCTTGCATAGCCTCAACGAATTCAACACCTTTAGATGTTAATCGTTTATGCTGCTCACCACAATGTGGCTCACCAAGTTCATTAGGATAATTCCATGTAAGTGTTATGAGTCTAATCCCGTCTTGGTAAGCTTGTTTAAGTTTATTCAAATCGCCGCCTAGTACGCCACCTTCCTCAATAGACATGAGCGCCCCAATCTTACCAGACTCATATACAGACTCTATATCTTGATAAGAGAGCACATGTTGTATGTGCTCTCCATAGTGATGAATTTGTGATGTACACAAATTGCGCATCTCTTCATAGCGGCCATAAGGGGCATTCGTTTCACCAATATTAATAAAGAGCGCAAAGTCTTGTATCTTGCTATGAGCCTTTTGTAATTTTTCTATATCTATTTTCCAAGTATTACGATATAAATCACCACTATCAGGATGATCTAGCAGTTGCATCATCGTATCGCAATGTAAATCTATCATAAAGCCTCACACATCGCTAATTTCAAAACCATGTATAACCAATCAGTAATACAAAATCCATTATTCTTCTACGACAGGTTTGCGTTTCGGCTTTTTAGCATCTAACTTCTTCAGAGCCTTTAACTCTTCCATAAAGCTATCAATATTATCAAACTTACGATATACGCTGGCAAAACGAACATATGCAACTTGGTCAATATCTTTCAATTGTTGTAATACAAGTTCACCAATGCGATCAGTGGTGACCTCTTGATTAATTTCATTTCGAATATCGCGCTCTACATCATTAACTACTTGTTCC
Organism: uncultured Veillonella sp.; assembly: GCF_938010505.1. Lineage (GTDB taxonomy): Bacteria > Bacillota > Negativicutes > Veillonellales > Veillonellaceae > Veillonella. The sequence continues at coordinate 7,049 of NZ_CALLVP010000128.1, forward strand.
ATCACGGACATAGGAACTGTACGTTTGTCACAAGAGCGCAATAGACCATTCAATAATTTACCTCGGTCAAATAATTCACGTCGTCCATTTTTCTTCAATACCATAAGAGGTACTTCTTCTATAATCTCATAGGTAGTAAAGCGACGGCCACAATTGATACATTCACGGCGACGGCGAATACTATTACCTTCATCAGTCGTTCTAGAGTCTGTCACCTTCGTGTCTGTGTGTTGGCAATAAGGACATCTCATCTGGTTACTACTCCTTTTCTACTAATCAATCTGAAATAGCGCATAATACGCCTATTTTCTCTATTATATATAGTACCATGAAACCCTTGAAAATACAAAGAATCCCTAGGATTTCCTAGGGATTCTTCCATTATTCTTCAATTTTTCATTTTATGAAATACTTTAGAAATAATATTTTTAATTCTAAGCGCTTTTCAGCTTATCGTTTCAAAGCATCTTCAATGCGAAGCAAGCAGTCACCAGATTCGATTCGACTGCCTTCACGTACAAGAATCTCTTCTATAATACCATCGATAGGAGCTGTAATTGTTGTTTCCATTTTCATCGCTTCTGTAACGATTAATGGTTCGCCTTTAGTTACTGATTGACCATTCTTAACGAGGATCTTAACAACGGAGCCAGACAATGTAGCACCAATTTCACCAGGGTTAGATTCATCCGCTTTGCGACGAACAACACCAGTTGTTTTAGCATGTTTATCATGAACCTTAATACTACGAGGTTGACCATTAAACTCGAACAATACGATGCGGTTACCATCTTCATCTGGTTCAGAGAAACCATTCATTTTGATGATCAGTGTTTTACCTTTTTCGATAGTTACCTGGATTTCTTCGCCCCGTTTCATACCGAAGAAGAATGTTGGGGTATCTAATACAGATACATCGCCAAAGTCTTTAACAAATTTGTTGTAATCTTGATAAACCTTAGGATACAAGCAGTATGCACTAATATCTTCATCAGTTGTTTGGGCTCCCATTTCACTTAATTCATGACGAATATGTTCAAAATCTGTTGGAGGTAACACCGCACCAGGACGAACTGTGATTGGGCGAGCACCTTTCAAGATGATTTTTTGTAACTCTTCAGGGAAACCTTGGTATGGAGTGCCAAGACGACCTTCAAAGAATTCTACTACGGATTGAGGGAAGTCTAATACATCCCCTTTTTCGTAGATATCCTTTTCAGTCAAATTGTTTTGTACCATGTACAATGTCATATCGCCTACAACTTTAGAAGATGGAGTTACTTTAATAATATCACCAAACATCATATTTACTTGGTGGTACATTTTCTTAATGTCAGTCCAACGATCACCAAGTCCTACCATCTTAGCTTGTTGTTGCAAGTTGGAATATTGACCACCCGGCATTTCATGTTGATATACTTCAGTATTAGGATATGCTTCTGCTTTATCTACACCTTTGTAGTATGGTCGAATGCTACCAAAGTAATGAGACATTTCTTCCATGTAATCGATGTTCATTTCTGGTTGACGTTCATGACCAGACAATGCATAGTACATGGAGTTCATGCTAGGTTGAGAAGTACCATTAGCAAATGCTGAGTATGCTAAGTCGATTACGTCAACACCAGCGTCTACAGCGCAGCCATATGTATAAATAGAGTTGCCAGAGCCTTCATGAGTATGTAAATGAATTGGCACAGTAACAGCATCTTTCAAAGCAGATACCAAATTATAAGAAGCTTGAGGTTTCAAAAGACCAGCCATATCTTTAATAGCAATGATATTAGCACCAGCTTTTTCAAGCTCTTTCGCCATATTTACATAGTAATCCAAGTTGTATTTTGTTCGTGCACCATCAAGGATATCACCAGTGTAGCACAATGCAACTTCGGCTAATTTATTTTGCGCACGCACTTCATCGATAGCAACATGCATATTATCAAGGCTGTTCAAGCTATCGAATATACGGAATACATCAATACCATTAGCAGCAGCACGTTGAATAAAATGTCGAACTACATTGTCTGGATAAGATGTATAACCTACCGCATTGGCACCGCGAAGAAGCATTTGAAGCAAAGTATTTGGTACTTCTCGACGGAACATGCGCAAACGTTCCCATGGATCTTCATGTAAGAATCGATAGGATACGTCAAAAGTAGCACCGCCCCAACACTCTAATGAGAATAAGTTAGGCACACCTTTTGCAGCATGACCTGCTACGCGAGCCATATCAATGGTACGAAGACGTGTAGCGAACAAGGATTGATGCGCATCACGCCACGTAGTATCAGTAAAGAATACTTGTTTTTGTTCTGATAACCATTTGCTAAATTTATCTGGTCCAAGTTCATCAAATTTTTGTTTTGTACCAGAAGCTGGGCTTACATCTAAAGCAGATGGCATTTGAATTGGTTCAAAATCAGGAACCTCTTGAGGCCCAGCACCAGAATAACCATTAATGGTAACATCAGCAATATAACGTAACAATCTAGTACCACGGTCACGAACAGGTTTCAATTCAAATAATTCAGGATGTTCTTCGATAAAGTTTACATTGTAAGATCCACTTTGGAATTGAGGATGTTCCAATACATTAATTAAGAAGTGAATATTAGTTTTTACACCACGAATGCGGAACTCTTTCAAGCAACGAAGCATTTTGCGAATTGTTTCTTCGTTGTTAGAACCAAATGCAGTCGCTTTTACAAGTAAGGAATCATAGTAAGGTGTTACAACGGCACCTGTGAAAGCATTACCGGAATCTAAACGAATCCCAAAACCGCCGGAACTACGATATGCCAAGATTTTACCAGTATCAGGCATGAAGCTATTTTTAGGGTCTTCCGTAGTAATACGACATTGGATGGCAGTACCTTTACAAGGAACTTGATCTTGTTCAGGAATCCCTACCTCTGGGCTATGTAAATTATAGCCTTCAGCAATTCTGATTTGAGCATGAACAATGTCGATATCTGTAATCATTTCCGTTACAGTATGTTCTACTTGAATACGCGGGTTAACTTCAATAAAGTAGAAGCTACCATCAGCTGTTACCAAGAATTCAACAGTACCAGCATTAAGGTATTCAACATTTTTCATAATTTTAACGGCAGCATCACATACAGCTTTACGTGTTTCCAAGGACAATGCAAAGGCTGGTGCCATTTCAACAACCTTTTGGTGACGTCGTTGAACAGAGCAGTCACGTTCATGTAAATGAACTACATTACCATGTTCGTCACCTAAGATTTGTACTTCAATATGTTTAGGCTCTACAATGAGTTTTTCTACATAAACATCATCATCACCAAATGCTGCTTTGGCCTCAGATTTAGCGCGATCATATGCATCGCGAAGATCCTCTTTACAATGTACTTCACGCATACCACGACCACCGCCGCCATTAACAGCCTTAATCATTAATGGGAAGCCATGAGTATTTGCAAATTCTTCTAGTTGAGCATAATCTTTTAAAGCCCCATCAGAACCTGGAATCATTGGAATTTTTGCTAATTTAGCTTGTTCCCGAGCATTAACCTTATCACCAAACATATTCAAATGCTTGATTTTAGGTCCAATAAAGATAATGCCTTCTTCTTCACAACGACGAGCAAAGCCTTCATTTTCAGATAAGAAACCATAACCTGGATGGATGGCATCAATGTCATGTTCTTTTGCAATACGGATGATATCTTCAATATCGAGATATGCATCAACTGGTTTTTTACCTTCTCCTACAAGATAGGCTTCGTCAGCTTGGTTACGGTGCAAGGATAATGTATCCTCTTTAGAATAAATGGCTACAGTTTTGATGCCCATTTCATTACATGCACGGAACACGCGGATCGCAATTTCTCCACGGTTGGCAACCAATACGGATTTAATTTTTCTCATGCATTGCCTCCTACTAGCTTCCACAAATGTGAACTATCAGCTTTCATTTTTATTAATATATGAATATTTCCTATACTTATAGATAAATCAATATTATTGGAAGCCCTATCAAAATTTATGATAAGTTTTATATTCATAATAATATATATTTATTATACAATATTTTCGCTATATTAAAAGGATTATACCAATTATGAAAGTATAAAATATATTTTTTACTGTTCATTACAAAAAATCATATGTCTTTTAATAATGCACATCGAATTAATTCTTTTTATATCATTTACCACCTAAAAAGTGATTCATTAATCGATTTAATTGCTCTTGATCAGCTGCCCCCATCAATTCTCTTGCAGAATGCATGGCTAAAAGTGGCAAACCTACATCGATAGTACGCATCGGTAACATAGCTGATGAAATCGAACCTACTGTGGATCCACCTGGAGTATCTGAACGATTTACATAAATCTGATACTGTGCATCCGCTTCTTCACAAAGACCTTTAACGATAGCAATGGCTTTAGCATCCCCCGCGTAAGATTGGCTACATGCAATCTTAAGGGCTAACCCTTTATTAAGTACCGGAATATTTGTAATATCGTTTTTCTCTGGATAATTTGGATGCAACCCATGAGCCACATCGGAGGAAATCATGAAGCCTTTAGAAATAAAGCTGTCCATTTCTTGATTAGAATATCCTAATGCGTCATAGACGCGTTTAATTAGGTTCGGTAATAACATACCTGCTCCACCTTGTTTGGTACGACTACCAACCTCTTCATTATCAAAGAGAATAGCACAGCGAACACCATTGGCATTCGTTTTACGTGCCTGAATAATACCAGATAGTACACCAAAGCAAGATGTTAAATTATCTAATCGAGGTGAGCTAATAAAATCACCTTCCGTACCGAGCACACAACCTAGTTCCGTAGGATATAAAGTCATTTCGTAGGATAATATTTCAGAAGGATCACAATCTACTTCATCAGCTAAAAACTTCGTCCACTCATCGTATTGAGTATCTGATTCTGGAAATAAACTAGGATTATTTTTATTATTTAAAGGCTTTGTAATATTATCTTCATTATTTCGTTCCATCATCAATATAGGAAGCATTTCTTTTTGACGATTTAGTTTAACTCCATCATTAACAGATCGATTCATATGAATAGCTAAGTTTGGAACAATAGCGATAGGCCGTTTTGTATCGACTAGAACAGAATCTACGTCAAAGGCATTTTTCCCTTTTAACACAACCGTACCTGCTGCACCTAATGGACGGTCAAGCCATGTATTTTCGATAAGACCGCCATACATTTCCACATTTAATTTTGTATATCCTTTCACAGAGGTTATAGGATTTGGTTTAACACGAATAGCAGGAAAATCTGTATGAGCCGACGCAATACGTAATGTGTGTTCTGGTTTCTTACCTATATGAAAGGCAAATAAAGTGGTCCCAAACACATTAACTACATAAGAACCAGAGTCTAATTGCCACTCTTCTTCTAAACTAAGCTCTGTAAAACCTAAATCCAAAAGCATTTGTAAACTTGTATCTACTGTGTGATACGGGGATGTACAAGCGCCAATATACTTTAATAATTGTTCATTATCAAACTTCATAGGTCCCTCCTATGCACAAATCATATAAAATTTGTACATTTAGCTTGAATAATTTATTATTTATATTATTTTACAATATTTACATTAATTATCTATTAACTACTCATATTTTATCACAAAAAGCCGCCCCTATCGGGACGGCTTTTGTATACATTATAAATGCATAACACTCTAAATCAAATAAGTTTTAAAGTACATCTATTACAATCATATAAAATTGTCAGTATCGGATTTTACCACATACCGATCAACTTCATCCATACAGAGCCAAGACCCATAAAGATAATTAAGTTGATTACAGAAGTAAAGAAACCGAGTTTCCACCATGTATTTTGAGGAACATAACCAGTGTTAAAGATTACTGGAGATGGACCTGCTGCATAGTGAGTCAAAGACATACACAAGTTAGATGTGAATGCAATCATCAATAATGTCAACATTGGTGGTGCACCTGCAGAGATAGCTATAGCAGAGAATGCTACGAACATTGCAGAAATATGTGCTGTCAAAGATGCAAATACATAATGTGCATACGTGTTAACAAGAACTGCTACAACAAAAGCAATTACCCAAGAACCTTCTGGGATATAGCCACCAACTTGAACTGTAGCCCATTTGATAAAACCTAATTTAGAAAGGAACCCGGCAAAACCCATCAAAGTCCCCATCCAAACCAATGTATCCCAAGCACCTTTTTCACTCTTAACATCATCCCAAATAAGAACACCTGTAGCAAGCAAAATGGAAATACCCAAAAAGGCAACTGTTGTCGCATCAAGTTTTGTGAATTGTGAAGTGGCCCATAATACTAAGGCTAAAATAAATACGCCAAGCATAACCCATTCTTGGAAACTCATTTTACCAAGACCTTTTAACTCTTCACGAATCATTTGTTGCGCTTCACGAGCGTCTTTAATTTCAGGTGGATATACTTTGTAAATGAAGTACGGCATAATAATCAATGCAATGATACCAGGAACAATTGCTGCCATAGCCCAATCCCCCCAAGTAATGCCAATGCCAAAAGATTGAAGTGCTAAAGCCGCCACCAAGGTATTCCCAGCCATGGATGTTTGGAACATAGCAGATGTAATTGTATTAACTTGATAAATAGATTGCATCAAAAAGGAACCAATTTTACGAGGGCCATTTTGTGGTTCAGAACCAAAAGCTTTTGCCAAGCTTGTAGTAATTGGCATGATAACACCACCAACACGAGCTGTGTTAGAAGGTGTTGCTGGAGCCAAGATTAAATCAGATAAAGCTAATGCATATGCCAAACGCAATGAACTGCTACCAAAAGCAGAAATCAAGTTATAAGCAATACGTTTCCCCAAACCTGTTTTAATAAAGCCACGAGAGAATAAAAAAGCGCCTACAATTAGCCAGATAGCAGAGTTAGCAAAACCAGAGATGCCCTCGCTAATTTTCAACGTACCCGTTAAAGCAGCCACAGTAATAACAACGATGGATACGCCACCAATCGGTAATGGCTGAGTAATAAAGCCTACGATAGTAGCAACAAAAATGGCGAATAAATGCCATGATTGAGGAGTTAACCCCTCTGGAGTTGGAATAAACCAAAGGCCTAACCCGAAGGCCGCTGGAATAATCCAGTTTAATAGTTTTTTCATACACATATCTCCTACATAGGAAAAAACTCAAAAAATATATTTATATCTTCTAATCATAAATATAATATATTTCAAGATAAAAAGATGTGAGAAAAAGCTGTGCATCACTAGCTATGCACAGCTTTCATTATCATATAAATCCTATTCAGGTAGAGATACGTTCTCTAAGTTTGTTTTTTCGATAGACTCAATATCACCTTGGTCGCAAAGGTTTGCAATAGTTGGATCAATTGGTAAACGGTTTAACAATAAGAGACCGTACTTTTGAAGGATTTCTTCAATGTGGCTTTCACCAAAGATTTGGTAATCCTTACCGTTATCTGGGCAATGGAAGTAAGAGTAGTTTTCCACTACACCAATAATAGGCACTTGCATTAAATCAGCCATTTTAACTGCTTTTTCAACAATCATGGATACCAAGTCTTGAGGAGAAGTAACGATGATAATACCATCCAATTTCAAGGATTGGTATACGGTAATCGCTACGTCACCTGTTCCTGGTGGCATATCAACAAATAAATAATCAATGTCTTTCCAAATTACATCTGTATAGAATTGTTTTACAACATTACCTAGAATAGGACCACGCCATAAAACAGGATCTGTATCGTTTTCCAAAAGGAGGTTAACAGACATAACGTCGATGCCACCTTTAGATTTTACAGGATACATGCCAATTTCATCAGCATATGCTTTTTCCTTGATGCCGAACATCTTAGGAATAGAAGGACCTGTAATATCCGCATCGAGGATACCTACTTTGTAACCTTTACGCGCCATTGTAATGGCCATCAAGCTTGTAACGGAGGATTTACCTACGCCACCTTTACCAGATACTACGCCGATTACATGTTTAACAGAACTAAGCTCGTGTAATGGAGCTGTAAGATCTTGAGGTTGTTGAGGAGCGCCGCCACCGCAACCAGAAGATTGAGATGGGCATCCGCCACAATCACTGCTGCTACCGCAACCCATAGTA
>NZ_CALLVP010000129.1 GCF_938010505.1 uncultured Veillonella sp.
CCATGAGTGTAGTGAAGCCCTTATTATGGCTATTAGAACCGTATATCGTATACAAGGCCTATTTGTGGGGCGCCCGTTTTATGGCACAACCTTTCACATGGGAAGGCGAATTAGATTGGTTTGCTTTTATGTTAACCTTCTTGCTCGTTATTGATGTAGTAGCGTTACCGTTGGTGATTTTCTATTGCCCTGGCTTGAATCCTGGTGTGCGTCTTCCTGACTGGATTCGTCGTCTAGGAACGCCTATTTACGCCGTCCATAATTGGCTTGATAGTAAGGTAGGTGACGATACATCTACGCCGATTGTATGGCTTCGCAAAACCTTACATTCCTTACTTTTGTTCATTTATTACTTAGTGCCATTTTACGTGGGTGGTCATCTAGTAATGGGGCTCGTAGTAGCGCTCATGTATGATGTCCTTGTATGGGCACATGGAGGTGTATAATGAAAAAGATTACTTGTGAATGGCCGACGACGCCTTTATATCATGAATACCACGATTATGAGTGGGGCCGACCAATTCATGATGATCAACTTCAATTTGAACACCTTTGTCTTGAAAACCTCCAATGTGGACTTAGCTGGCTTACGATCTTAAATAAACGAGATATCATTCGAGCATGCTTTGATCATTTTGATATTGATACGGTTGCTGCTTATGGTGAAAGCGACATCGAACGAATCATGCAGACGGAAGGGATGGTTAAGTATCGCCTTAAAATCGAAGCTATCATCAATAATGCTTCTGCCTTTAAACGTATTCAATCTGAATTTGGTTCGTTTTGCAACTATATTTGGGGGTTCACAGATAATAAGACAATTATCTATGAAAATCATCCTGAAGGTCATTTCCCTACTAAAAATGGTCTATCCACGCGGATTAGCAAAGATTTAAAGAAACGGGGATTTAAGTTTGTAGGGCCTGTAACAATTTATTCACACCTACAAGCCAGTGGTCTCATCAATGATCACGGTAAAGACTGTCCTTGCTTTGATGAAATTAATAAAACGGCGGATATCGTACATTTACCTGTAGACGATGAAGCTTAATGGAGATAAGCACATATTAGTTAACAATAATTTTTATACATGATTATTGTTACAAAGTTGAATTTGTTATTCCATAGAAACGGGTGTACACTAAAGTCGATGAGGCGATAGCGACTCATCTCATGTCGGCCCGCTTTATATAAACATATATACTCTCTCTCTCTCCTAAGCGGGTCTTTCACAAGTTCTCTCTCAACGCTATAAACAACACAGAGCCTCTATCCTTATCGGATAGAGGCTTTTTGCTGTCTATAACACTCTGAGACGCTACATAGCACTAATAAAATCTATAACAGCCTTAACGATGATTTATATAGATATTAACGAAAATCTATAACCGCATTAACAAGGATTATCTATAGATCTATATAAAAAATCTAATTAATTTAGTTTTATACTATACAAATTGATTTATTTCGATATAGTTGCTATACTGAAGTGAATTTATATTGTTGCTTTCACAATTAAAGAAGGGAAATATATGATTGGTTTGGGAACGGCCATTAACATTGGCCTCATTATAGGTGGCGGTCTGTGCGGTCTTGCGTTTGGTCGCTTTATGAAAGAAAATTTAAAGCAGACGCTCATGATTGTGAGCGGTATTATCGTGCTTCTCCTCGGCATGAGCGGAGCCATGCAGTATATGCTCGTCATTGTCAATGGATCCTTACAAACAACGGGGCCACTGTTGATGATTATTAGCATGGTTGTAGGCGCCGTTATTGGTGAAGTTATCGACCTTAATCATTGGATTACGGTGTTTGGGGACTGGGTGAAAGCTCGCACTGGCAACGCTGGTGATCCAAAGTTTACACATGCTTTTATCACTGCATCTTTGACGTTTACCGTAGGCGCTATGGGTGTACTTGGTGCCATTCAAGACGGTCTTACTGGTAATTATCAGACGTTGCTTTTAAAAGGCATCCTCGACGGTATTATCGTTATGGTTATGGTATCCTCTATGGGCAAAGGGGCGTTGTTCTCCTTTATTCCTGTAGGTATTACGCAATGGCTCATCACGGCAATGGCACATATCGCAGCGCCGTTGATGACACCTAGTGCCATCGATAATCTATCCTATGTGGGATCTATTCTGATTTTCTGCGTTGGTATAGACCTCATCTGGCCTGGTAAAGTACGTATTGCCAACCTCTTGCCAGCCATCTTCATGGCGATGGGACTTACATTTTTACTGTAATTAGTATTACAAATAATACATAGATTTTTATAAGAGATCTATATTCTCTGAACCTTTGATGTGTACTTTGTACATGATACGGTCGAGGCTATAGGTCTTTTTACTTTTTAAAATCAATTTAGTTGAGGTGGAAATTAATGATAGTTTTAATTCAATTATGACGATAGGGTAAATTTATTACATTCCGAAATAGGTGACCAATAGAGTCATCGCAAGTGTAGGATTTAGATGATGTTTTATAGAATCTTTTTACCAAAATTATTTGTAGAATAATTTTAATTCTATGTATAGTTATTCTTCAAGTATATATTATTGAAATATACCTGCCTAACAGGTATAATCAAAGGAGAGATTCTATGATTATCGGATTTAAGGATAAGGAAACAGAAAAAGTTTACTATCAAAGCTTTTCTAAACGTTTTTCTCCGTTTATACAAAAGCTAGCTCTTCGTAAATTACTATTGTTAGATAATGCTAAATCATTACAAGATTTACGTTGGTCACCAGGTAATCGCTTGGAGTTGTTGCAAGGAGATCGATTTGGTCAGTATAGTTTGCGGATTAATAGTCAGTATAGACTGTGTTTTAAAGTGAAAGAGATTAATAGTTTTTATGATGTAGAAATTGTAGATTATCATTAATAGAGAGGGGATTTATATGGATAAGTTTATTCCTACACCTACCATTAGTGAAATATTAAAGGAAGAGTTTATGGATCCATTAGGACTATCTGCATATCGTTTAGCTAAGGATATACAGGTGCCTGTTTCACGGATTCAAGAAATATTGAATGGTACACGGTCTATTTCAGCAGATACATCGTTGCGTTTAGCGAAATACTTTGGTGTTTCAGAAGGGTATTTCTTGCGTTTACAGATGGATGTTGATTTGCGTACTGCAAAACTTAGTGAGGGTATGGATGAAGTATTATCCTCTATTACACATTGTGCTTTATTAGACCCCGTAGACTGTCAATAAGAGATTGATAATCTTCGATGTATTTGGTAAAATTAACTTAAATAAGTAAGTTGTTACAACATTGAATATTGATATAAGGAGAACCTATGTTATTCGTTGAATATCCTAAATGCACAACATGCAAAAAAGCAAAGAAATTCTTAGATGATCACAAAATTAAGTACACAGATCGTGACATCAAGTCCGAAAATCCTACAGCAGAGGAAATTGCTGCTTGGTATCCACAATCTGGTAAGGATTTGAAAGCATTCTTTAATACTTCCGGTATGATTTACCGTGAACAACAATTAAAGGATAAATTGCCGAACCTAAGTGAAGAAGAAAAACTAGCTTTATTAGCATCTAATGGCATGCTTGTAAAACGTCCTATCTTGGTTCTTGAAGACAAAGTACTCGTTGGCTTTAAAGAAGCAGAATGGATTGAGGCGTTGAAGCTCTAATTTCATATTAGTTAACCGAAAGAACAGGTCCCTAAAAGCCTCCATAGCGAGCTAAGTCGTTTTTAGAGACCTGTTCTTTCTGCATTTTTAATAAAGAAATTAGAGCTCACAACTAGAACCTCTTTACGGATAAGTCATTTTAGAGATAGGTCCGTTCTTTTTTTTATACAATTTATGAAATTAGAGCAACAACTGGGGGCTCTAGGGAGGCTAAGTCATTTTTAGAGATAGGGGCTTTTCTTTTTATATGAAATTAGTATCTCCAACTAGGGTCTCTCATTTATCAAAAATTTTGATTTGTATATAACTTGTATATTTTGTATAATATTTTTACAATAGATATACACCTATAGGTACTATAAAGATTTAAAATAGAAATATAAGGTGCTTCAGATCAATAGGTGATTACTATTAGGTTAATATCAGAAAAATAGTAATACAAGATTAGTGTCATACCGCATGGGGTGTACCTTACTATTTAATTATTTGTTTTGTATTTTATTTCCGGATTAAGTAAGGCCGGTATATAGTTTATAGAGAGGTCTATATGAAGTTTTTACAGTCTTTATCAGCGCAGGTGTCTCTGCG
>NZ_CALLVP010000130.1 GCF_938010505.1 uncultured Veillonella sp.
GTATTGACTCAAATGGCCTGTGAAGTAATAGGTTGTCCTATGGAATATATGACTGTTATTGAATCAGATACAGATATCGTACCATTCGATCCAGGGTCCTACGCATCTAGTACAACCTATGTAACGGGGACTGCTGCTAAGATGGCTGCAGAAGAGTTACGCACTAAGATTATTGCTAAATTTGCTCAATTCTTTGAAACCGACGTTGAGAACGTTGACTTTGATGGCGTTGTAGCTACCACGAAAGACGGCTCCAAAACAATGGATATCCATCAATTGGCACCAAAATTATTAGTTGGTGCTAATGCAGAGCAATTGTCTGGTTTCGCTACATGGGGTAGTCATACATCCCCACCTCCATTCATGGCATCTATTGCTGAGGTAAAGGTAGATAAACAAACAGGTAAGGTTATTCCTCTTCATTTCTATTCTTGTGTTGATTGCGGTACTGTTATCAACCCTAAATTGGCTCGCGTTCAAGTTGAGGGTGGTGTGGTACAAGCTATCGGGATGGCTTTATATGAAGATGTACGCTATTCCAACAATGGTCGTTTGGAAACAAATAATCTTATGACTTATAAAATCCCAACCCGTCAGGATATTGGTGAATTACATACAGACTTTGTAGAATCTTACGAGCCTACAGGTGGCTTCGGCGCTAAATCTATTGGTGAGGTTGTCATCAATACGGGGTGCCCTGCTATCCAACATGCCATTAAAAATGCAGTTGGTGCGGATATTCGTACATTACCTATGACACCTGAGAAGGTATTTATGGCTATGGACGAGAAATATAAAGTATAGAGATTTCTAGTTCCTTTTACTTTCTAAGGAGGCCTGGTTCTATGACATCACAAACATCCTATTGGAATCGATTGATTCAGCCGGGAATCGTTGCTCTTGTTGGGGCAGGCGGTAAAACGACTGTGCTTTCAAAACTAGTAGAATATGGACGGCTGAAAGGTCAGCCCATCGTAGTTACGACTACGACTCGACTCTATGAATCTCAGGTTGCTCATTATGAACCGATTTATACTCGAAATATTAATGAAGCCGATGAGTATTGTACCGACCGTCTTTTACGTGGCTATTGTGGTGCGTGGTTCGCTGGAATTACAGGAACAAAGGTAGACTCCTTAGATTGTGATCTTATCGATGGTTTAGCCAAGTTACATCCAAATTGGCAAATTGTTGTAGAAGCAGATGGAGCGAAGGAAAAATGGCTCAAGGCGCCTAAGACGACTGAGCCTGTAATTCCATCTCTTACAAAGACTACGATTGGCCTCGTAAATCTTCAAATGCTAGGGGCCCCATTAGATGAGGACCACGTACATAATATCGAGCTCGTTCAAGATATTGTAAAGCGCGATATGGGGGCTATTGTAACTCCGCGTATGTTGGCTGATCTTGTTTTGCATAGGCAAGGCCTATTCCAATACAGTAAAGGTAAGAAAATACTATTCTGTACTGGTTATGAAACAGTACAACATCGCATCATCGATGATTTTATTGATCATATTGTTGATAGCGATATTTCGGCTATCATTTTGGCTGATGGATACAAAGCAAGTTGTGAAATCCGTCGCATTATTCAATGTCGGTAGGTACTCATGACTAATGTGAAAGCAAATTGTGATACCGCTTTTAATTCCATGAGAGACCCCATAGACCGTCGTCCTTTGCACATTGGCATTGTCCTCCTTGTAGGAGGACAATCCAAGCGCATGGGATGTAATAAGCAGCTCTTAGCCTGGCGTGGTAAGACTGTTCTAGATGCGGTCTGTGGGGCTCTTCAATGTGGATGGGGTGGACAGGTAGTTTCTACTATGTCCTGCAAACTACCTTTTGTGGCGGTTACTGGTGATGATCATGAGAAACTTGAACCTATTGTCACAAGCTATGGTTTTGAAGCGATTCGAAATGACCATCCTGAACTAGGGCAAGGTGTGTCTATAGGAATAGGAGTACGTCATTTGGTGAATACGTCACCCATACCGTTAGACGGTATTCTCTGTTCAGTAGGAGATCAACCACTTCTGACGAGTGCTGTTGTACATAAGGTCATTAGTGCATTTAGTGAAAACTTTCATTCGAAAACTATCGTCGTCCCGCATTATGGGGCGAACTATCAATCGGGAAATCCCGTTCTCTTTGGGTCGTATTGGTTTGAATTTTTACAACAGATCCAAGGGGATCAAGGCGGCAAGAGCATCATCCGTGGTGATGGTAAGGAACATGTCGTGAAATTATGGATTAGTGATGATATTGGCGACGATATTGACACACCCGATGATTTTGAGCGTTTAAAACATCGTGAAAGTGAGGCATTATGAAACCATTGGTACTTATGCGTGGAGGCGGAGACATCGCTTCCGGCGCTGTATATAGATTGAAACGGGCGGGCTATCCCGTTGTAATTAGTGAAATAGCGATTCCTACCATGATTCGCCGCGAAGTATGTTACGGTAATGCGGTTCATCGTGGCGAAATGATTTTGGAACGTTTTGTAGCTCGTCATGTGTCTCTTAGTGAAGTGAAAGATACGTTGGCACAGGGGGTCATTCCCGTCGTCACTAATTCATATGAGGAATTAGTAGATACTCTAAAACCAGCTATTGTGGTAGATGGTATTTTAAGTAAAAAAAATCTTGGGACAAAACGAGATGATGCAGAGCTTGTCATAGGCGTGGGCCCTGGGTTTACTGCTGGAGAAGATGTAGACGTGGTCATTGAAACGATGCGTGGTCATTCATTAGGTCGCTGTATCTATGATGGACCAGCTCAACCAAACACAGGTGTTCCTGGAAATGTAGGTGGCTACACTCATGAGCGTGTTATCCATTCTCCAAAGGCCGGCCTATTTACAGCGAAACGTCATATTGGGGATTCTGTACAAGCCAATGAGGTGATTGGTTATGTTGATGAAGAACCAGTCCGGGCTAAAATTACAGGTATTTTACGAGGCATTTTAAAAAGTGGGCTCATCGTATCAGACCATTTCAAGTTGGCCGATGTGGATGCTCGTTGTGAAGAGTCTCATTGTTATAGTATTTCAGATAAATCTCTAGCTGTTGGTGGTGGCGTTTTAGAGGCTGTTACCGCTTGGGATTATGAAAGGAATCTAGATGGAAACAATCTATGATGTGATGAAAGACCGTCTACAGGTTACTGAAGCTACCTTGATGGTTACCGTTTTATCTGGTCCTCGCCAAGGGGATAAGACTATTTATGCCGAAGATGGTAGCGTTTTATACGGTACTGCGATTGAAGGCTTTACAGTAGATAAAGCAAAGTTAAATTCCCTTTGTATGGTAGGCGAAATGGAGTGTTTCGTACAACCTGTAGAAAATGATCCGTCTGTTCTTGTATTAGGCGCAGGTCATGTTAGTAGAGCTATTACAGATTTGTTGTTGTTTATTGGCTGTCGTGTTACAGTCGTAGATGACCGTCCAGAATATGTAGTCCCTGAATTTTTTGATGAACGTGTTATACGTAAGTGCTTACCTTTAGAAAACTTCAAGAACGACTTACCTCTTGATGAATATAATGGCTTTATCATTGTGACGCGTGCTCATGAGTACGATAATATATGCTTGGAACAATTACGTAATTACTTGCCTACGTATATGGGTGTTATGGGTAGCCAAAAACGCATTCATCATGCCTTTGAAGTGTTACGTGAGCAAGGCTGGACTCAAGATGAGTTAGACATGATCTATGCTCCAATTGGCTTAGATCTTGGTGCACAAACACCTGAAGAAATTGCATTATCTATTGTTAGTGAATATTTGGCAGTGGTGCGTGGTAAAAAAGGCGGCTCATTGCGGAAAGGTAGAGTGATCCATGAATCGTGAGTTTATTGAATATCTTAGTGAACGTAAAAACGAAACCTTAGCAGTAGCCACTATTTTATATACTCAAGGATCCACACCTCGTAAAGCTGGTACATCTATGGTTGTATTCCCCGATGGATCCATTTTTGGCACTATCGGCGGCGGTCGTGCAGAAAATGAAATCCGTTTAAGTGCTGTTGACTCTTTGAATAAAAAAGAAGCTCACCGTCGTATTGATGTTCTTCTTGATGATGACGTGGCTGTTAAAGAAGGCATGGTCTGTGGTGGCCAAATGGATGTATGGATTGAAACACAAAACATCTAATATGGTTGAGTTCATCTAACAGAATATTAATCTAAAGAATGCATATATATAAATTATTTTTTCATTTATAAAAACGTAGTATTATAGATTCATATAATGCGATGTATGAAAAAATCTCATTCAGTGTCTGTTTCTAAATTTACAGTACTCTCAAAATGAGTTAAAATATAAGGTACAGTCAAAGGATTGGCTGTACCTTATTATTTTGTATAAGGAGCTATTTTTATGCATATTGACGCACTTATACATACCTTTAGGCTTCTTGATATCGTGGATATCATAATAGTTGCCATTGGTATTTACTATTTATATAAGTTGCTTAAAGATACACGGGCCGTTTCTCTATTGAAAGGTCTCGTTATGTTGGCAATTTTAAATTTATTGAGTCACTTGTTAAATCTGTACGTTATCAACTGGATTTTGCAACAAAGTATGACCGTTCTTCTCTTTGCGTTACCAGTTGTATTCCAACCAGAATTGCGTCGTGCTCTAGAACAATTGGGTCGTGGTCGAATTTTCAGTAAGGCGCAAAATGTAAACGAAGAAGAAATGGACATGGTCATTAATGAAGTGATGGCTGCGGCTCGCGTTATGTCCCGTGAACATACGGGGGCACTTATCGTTTTTGAACGTGAAGTAGGTCTCAATGATTTTGTAGATACTGGTATTCTTATTGATGCTGTATTGAGCCGCGAGTTGATTAAAAATATCTTTGTTCCAAGTACACCGCTTCATGATGGGGCACTTATCATTCGCGATGGGCGCATTCGCGCCGCTGGATGTTTGCTGCCTTTGACAGAAGACCGTACATTGAGCACTGAATTAGGTACGCGTCACCGTGCAGCTATCGGTTTGTCTGAGCAAACGGATGCAGTTGTAATAGTTGTCAGTGAGGAAACAGGGACGATTTCTTATACGTATGGTGGTCATATTTATCGCCATTTACCAGAGGATCAAATTAAGGAAGCCTTGCGCACCTTTATGGAACGCCCTCGTCAAACCATTACTAGTATGTGGAAATGGAGGGCAAATAAATGATGATTCATTTGAAACGCAACTGGCCAGCTAAATTATTATCCTTGTTAGCGGCCATCGTCATGTGGTTCTTTATCATGCGTGATCAGAACCCTGTGATGGAGGTAGCTTATACGGTACCTGTACAGGTTCAAAATCTTAATTCTGGCTATATCATAGAAGATGCACCAGATACGGTTCGAATTATATTGACCGGCCCTCGTGATACGATTATTTCTATGAAATCTGATAATCTACGGGCTTATATCGATGCATCTGGAGTAAAACCAGGTCAAAACAATGTGACGATTACTTTTACCCCACCTGCAGGGATGACTCTTGTAGAAGTCAAACCGGATAATATTACTATTAATGTTGACGAATATGCAGAGAGAAAGATTCCTGTTGAAATTGTTCCAATCGGCAAATTCTCTGATGATATTGCCATGAAATCGATAACGATTGTGCCGAAAGAGGTAACTGTTTCTGGACGTAAACAACAAGTTAACGCGGTGAACAAGGTTGTTATGAAAGTCAATGTGGCTGGTCAAACCAAGAACTTCAGCGCTGTTAGTACCTTAGAAGCTTGGGATACGGCCGGTAATGTACTAGATGTACATATTAATCCGAACCAAGGGCAGGCACAATACGAACTCAACTTATTACGTAAAGAAAAGGCAGTTCCTATTGCTGTACCGACTGTAGGCACTGTAGCGGAAGGTTATGAAGTTAAATCTACATCTGCTACGCCGACGCAACTAACGGTTACAGGCCGTGAAGAAATGATTGATCCGGTTACAGAAATACAAACAGAACCTATCGATGTATCGGGTGCTACTGAAACCGTACAGGGTAACTATAACTTAGTATTACCGAATGGTGTTAATAGCAATACCACAACGGTACGAGTGAAGGTAGAAATACAAAAGAAAAGTAATTAATGGATGATCGCCCTTTTAGTGAGCTTTGAAACCATTAGGACTTGAGACCCTAATAGAGTGGGAATTTTCTCTATTAGGGTCTATTTTTGTGATTTGTATATTAGCTTTTATAGTAGTGTTGTATAATAAAGATGTATGACCATTTTCTTATAGGTCAAGTGTCAAAGAATTTAGGTCAAAGAATAAAGAATAAAGAAGTAGGCTCACCTAATTAGGATGCCTTTAATAGGAAAGATATGATTAGAATAATAAATCTCCGCGTGGCCGTTACGGTTAAGTCGGATATTAAAGATATTGTAGAAAAGAAATATCCCCCATTACGTGGTGCTATTGAAACGATTCACGTTGTTCGACGTGCTGTAGATGCTCGTAAGAAGCCAAATATTGTTTTTGTATATACCTTGTTTGTTGAGGTTCATAACGAAGCTCAAATCATGAAAAAACTCGGTAAAGAAAAGGATGTATCTGTATTTACTGCAGAAAATCCAGAACCTATTGTTTATGGCAATGTACCATTAGTACATCGACCTGTTGTTATGGGTTTTGGACCAGCAGGGATGCTTGCAGCTTTTTATTTAGCTCGTGAAGGCTATCGTCCAATCGTACTTGAACGTGGTCAAGATGTAGATACACGTAGTAATGATGTAGAAACATTTTGGAAAGAAGGTGTATTTAAACCTGAGTCTAACGTACAATTTGGGGAGGGCGGTGCAGGTACTTTCTCCGATGGTAAGTTGACAACTCGCATTACCCATCCGCGTTTACATGAAATTTCTAAATATTTTGTAGAGTTTGGCGCTCCTGAGGAAATTCTATATAAACATAAACCTCACGTAGGTACAGATAAATTGCGTACCATGGTAAAAGCCATGCGTGAACGCATTATCGAATGGGGTGGTGAAGTCCGCTTTGGTGCGAAGGTAACAGATTTATTTATTGAAAATGACCGCATTGTAGGCGTTGAAGTTAATGGTAGTGATCGCATCGAGACCACTGTTGTTTTATCTGGAGTAGGGCACAGTGCACGTGACACGTACGAGATGCTTCATAAACGCAATGTGGAAATGACGGCAAAACCGTTTGCTATCGGTGTTCGTATTGAACATGATCAAGCTGTAATCGATGAGTCCCAATATGGCGTGGATCCATCTAGCTTGGGCCTCGGTGCAGCAGAATATTCTCTCGTGTACCATGATAAAGAAACAGGCCGTACTGCGTATAGCTTCTGTATGTGCCCAGGAGGTCAAGTAGTAGCATCTGCCTCTGAAAATGGTGGCGTTGTTGTAAATGGCATGAGTTTGTACGCTCGTGATAGTGGTGTTGCCAATAGTGCTATCGTGGTCAACGTAGGTCCAGATGACTTTGGTACTCATCCATTAGATGGTGTCGCATTCCAACGAGAATGGGAACGTAAGGCTTATGAATTGGGCGGATCTAACTTCCATGCACCTGCGCAAACAGTAGGACAGTTTTTAGGACTTTCACAAGCACCTAGTGTACAGAACAGTACATATAGCTACGAGCCAGGTGTAGTGAATTGCGATTTGCACGATTGCTTGCCACCGTTCGTCACTTCCGTATTAGAACGTGCCTTGCCGTATTGGGGCCGTCGCATCCGTGGATTCGATGATCCTGCGGTGTGCATGACAGGCGTTGAAACGCGTACCTCTGCACCGCTTCGTATGGGACGTAATGAAGAACGTATTTCTCCAACTGTAGGGGGCTTTTATCCTATGGGTGAGGGCGCTGGCTATGCAGGGGGAATTATGAGTGCTGCCCTTGATGGTGCAGAAACGGCCATTTTGTGCATGGCAAAATACGCAAAACCTAATTAGCGGGAATTCTATACTGATGAATTGAACTACAGTATAGATTCATACTATTTATGTAATATAGTTGTAACTCTATAGTAGGTATATATGCTTTCTATATTGTGATATAATACACAACAGTAACTATTAAAAATAATAATCAACGGTAAATATATAGACTTGTGACACTTTCACAAATCCTTAGAGGAGGATAATTATGGCTCGTTTATTTGGTACAGATGGTGTACGTGGTGTTGTTAATGAGTTTTTAACACCGGAATTAGCCTATCATTTAGGTCGTGCGGCAGGAACGCATTTTGGTAAG
>NZ_CALLVP010000131.1 GCF_938010505.1 uncultured Veillonella sp.
CGTCGATTTCAATAATTACATTATTTGGATCTTGTTCACCTGGCAACATACGAACATTTACGTCATCAAAGAAGCCTAAGTTGTATACGCGTTCTACAGAACGACGTACCAAGAATTTATTGAAAGGTTTACCTTTCTTTTGAACAAATTCACGAGTAATAACTTTATCGCGAGTTTTCTTGTTACCTGCAGGAATGATATCTTCTACAATACCTTCTACGATATGAACATGAAGCACACCTTGATCATCTACTCGAATACCATCTACGTGCGCTAACATATAGCCATCACGAGCGTATGCGGCGTTAATACCCTGAATTTTTTGTCCTACGGATACAGAGTTAAGAACTTGACCTGGTTGAATATCCATGAACTTAGTCAGTACTTCGGAGCTATATACAGTATTACCTTCAAAGGAAACGCCTGTAGTAACTGGGTTTACTGTTACAGCAAAGTCCAATTTAACACCTTCAGGTACAGTTGTAAATACAGGATTTACTTCAGAGAAATAGCCAGTATTACCAAGGTTGGTTACATCTTTAAAAACGCCATCAACAGATACTGCATCGCCAACTTTTTCGGTTAAAATCGGTAATAAATTTGCTTGTTGCTCAGCGGTAACACCAGAAATAGACAAACCGGTAATTAATTTGCCTACATAGGGATTAACAGCTTCTGCACTAGCAGAAGTAACATATTGAGCCTCTACCGTTGTAACAGCTTGAGTTTGACCATTTTCAGCAGCCTTATCAAGATCAGTACCACCAGTAGTTTTAGATACCATTTTTACTTGTTTATCATCAGTTTTTAAAGCAGCATTATTTACTGTAACAGTTCCGTCAGAACCTTTTACTACAGTACCGTCACTAGATATAGTGGTATCACCACGAGCAGCTAAGATAGCCGCATCAGTTTCATCTTGTATAGTTGTAGTAGTTGCATTAGCATTATAAACAGCTTGTGTAGTAGCTGCATCATTGACTGTAGCAGCACTAGTAGTTGTTGTGCTATTTAAATCTGGAGTATAGCCAGCTTGTACCTCTGCAGCAAATACACTGCCTGTCCCCATGACAGCGGTCAACACGGACGCTGCAAGCATACTTTTATAAGCTTTTGGTTTAAACATAAATTCCTCCTAGAACTCATCCCCATAAAGAGTTTACATCTTATTTATAAAGACTAATAAATCTTTATTATTATAGCATAAATTGCTTGGAATGAGTACTATATTAAACAAATTTTATGAAATTAATATGACTAGAATGTGCATACCTAAGGGATTTGCACATTCTAGTCACACACTTAGAAGCTCCGTGTCCAACGACCACCTATATAATTGTTCCCTTTTGATGTACGCCATCCGGTGAACTTGAGATTTCGTTTAACAGAATATTCTATACCGTATTTATTTTGTTTGTTATTAATACCTTGGGAATAGGTCAACATAACTCTAGGTAATACATATTTACCGATTTCAATATTATAGTTACTTGCCGTTTCCTTATTGGTTGGCTCATCAGGATCAATCGACCCTGTTGTAATATTGATGCGATCTAAACCAAGAGTATTTTGTAAGGCATCTTGTACATAGCCAAAAGCAAACATTTGAAGTCCTGCTGTAGCCACCGCATTCACATCTTCGTTTGTCAAAGTGCTACTATTTGAATCAGCCCCCCGACCAAAGGTCAACATTGAAATGATCTGTTTTCTAGACAATGTAGGATTAGAGGACAACGATAAGTCCATATGATCCACAGTCCCTTTAACACCGAGCATAATAGTATAATTACTTACATTTGTTTCAGCCTCTAATTGTAAGTTCGGCAAATAAGAACCGCCTACAAAATGGGCATTCCCTTTTGTAATATTAAATACATGGCTCAAGTACTTAAACGTGCCATTTCTAACATCGAATTGACCGCTAGCAGTTGGATTTTGTAAAGAACCACCAAAATGGACGTCACCACTGATAAACATGTTATACAAGGTACGATCATATAAACGTACACCTTTTCCAGCATGAACAGTAACGTCCACACCCATATTATTGGTACTTTCACTAGATTCCAAGGAAAGCGGAATTTTGAATTGAATCTTTTCAAGATTTAAAGTGCCTATGAGCGTAGGTAATCCATCTCGGTCAGCAATATAGAGTTCACCATTCAACGGTCCTCTTACATATTCACTGCGAACCTCTAAGTCATCTAACTGAACTGCAGCCTTGTAATTAGTAAGTGTATGTCCAGACCAATTCACTTTAGCAGCTAAACCAGCGGACCCTTTCCCCATATTGATACGGGATTGGAAATCACCTTGTTGACCAGAGAAAATTAAGTCTCCATCAATACCAGTAATTTGATTTTCTACGCTTGCCAATTTCATCGTGCCATTGCGGACTGATACCGTACCATACGCTTCAGGCTGATCAATAGTGCCTGTAATGTGAACCGTACCTTTTAACGGACCTGTTGCCTCCTTAACACTAGTGGTAACGAGAGGAATAACGGCCATATTGGCTTCGTTAAAATCAATAGTTACATCCATAGATTTACTGTCATTTGCGGGAATATAACCAGAAGTAAAGATTGCCGCTAATGGAATCTTACCGTAGGCACTAAGTTTATAACCACTTTTAGCCCCTTGAATTCTTTGAATTTGAATGACTTGATCTTGCATTGTAGCAAGTGCAAAACCTTCATCAATGCCAACGCCATTAAAGGACCCTGACTCTACAGCACCAGATAATTCCACTTTAGGATTCTTAGTTTCCCCAGTAATATTTACAACACCAGTCACCCAACCAGTAGCTTGAATATCTTTACCTACAAGCGGCAAGAACGGTACTATATCAACATCCTTTAAAGCCACTTGTAAGTCCGCTTGACCATCAAGATCCAGCGTCCCCCCCACTGCAATGAGGCCTTCACCAACAGGTAGTTTTAAAGTTGTAACTTTAAATTTACGATTAGCAAGACTTGCATTGATAGTTGCATCACCAACAATCTTATCATCAATGCTTACATCGCTAATCTTACCGGTTACATTAACGCTTGGATTATCATGTGTACCACCGATTTCAACAGAGCCATTTAATTTCCCATCAATATGTTCATTGGAGCGGTCTAGCAAGGTTAATAAATTCTTTACTCTACCATTGGTTACATCTAACACACCAAATAGTTGTTTACTATCGTCAAGCTTCATTCCGCCTTTTGCAACATAGCGACCGCCATCGGCTTCAGCGAAGGTAAAATCTTGTACATTCACAACCGATTTATCCACATAAACACGACCATGAATATCATGCAATAACTCCCCATTAATCGATAGAGCATCAGATGAAATATAGCCATTGAATTGAGGATTATCCATAGATCCAGTAATATGTCCACGGCCAGATAATAAACCATCAACTTTATAATCTGTATTAATGAGCAATCTGCCCATATCAATTTTTTTGCCTTCAAAATCTACATTAATGGCTTCTTTAGAAACTGTACCGCCACCCGTGATAGTTGCACCATAGCCTTCAATATCAAATCTATAAAGCTCTAATGTATCATTCTTATAATTATATTTTGCAAATGCATTGGTCACGAGTTTTCCATAAGCAGAACCATCCCACAAATGAGCGCGACCTTCTATAATCGGATTTGCTGCCGTACCTGTAATATGATTGTCCGTTTCAAACCAGCCTGTAATAGGAACATCTGTAACAGTACGAAGCACATTTTCAATACGGGCGGCACGAGCCCTTGCGTTTAAATCTAATGCATCTGTATTAAGGTTATACCAGCCATTAACATCGTAACCACCATCTGCATCACCAATATGACCATTTGCAATAGTAAGAATATGATTGTCTATCTTAACATCACCATGAATACTATTGAATCGAGCCCCTTTATAGTGTACCTCTTGCCCCCATACGGTGCCCGTTACATTTGGATTATCTAATGTGCCTTTTATCGCAAAAGAAGTGTTCAAAGTGCCATCTACGTCATGACCAATAACAGGACTTAACGATGTCAACGGCAAAGCATTACCGGAAATAGTGGCATCCACATTACCATTTTGGATATAGCCATAACCGCTAAGCGCTCCATCCCCTATAGTACCTACAACGGTTATATTTGTGCGATTATCAGCATGTGTAAAGTTAGCTTTTGCAGTATCAACCACAACACCGCGAATGCCTATTTGACGACCTTCAACGGCACCTACTACGTCTGTAACTTGATTATTTTTTCCTAGGATACGAATCTCACCATCGATATTGCCTGTAATAGGTGTGGTCATATCTTTTGTGAAAGTACCTAAAGGCAAATTGTGAGTCTTTATAGTAGCATCAAAATCCCCTGTATCAACTACATATTGACCTTTAACCTTTGCACTACCTTCACCCACAGACAAGCGAGCATCATCAGTTCGAACTAAACCGTTATCATATACAACGTCGCCTTGTAAACGATCAATATAGTAACCCTTATAAGAAATACCATCACTAGCAATCGTTGCATCTACGCGAGGAGATACTGTCGTACCACCAATATGTGCACGTCCACCTACAATACCAGTAACTCCAACATCCGTTATCGCTTCTAAAGCTACTTTATCAGCCACAATATTAAGATTTAAATGCTCTTCCTCTTTACCCAGTGTAACTAAGCCATTTACCTTAGCTACTTGATCATTTACGCGCCAAGAACTACGACTAATAACGATTTGATCATTATTAAGCATAATGCGACCTGTACCCTCGGTAATATTATAAATTGTATTACCCCATTTATAAGTACCGGTTAAGCCTTTAAAGCCTACATTACCACTCATAATGTATTTGCCATCTTCACTTTTAACATTTAGATGTAAACCTTGTAATTTACCACTCGTTACAAATATATCCTTACGAAGTGGAACAAAACTCATGATACCAGCAGTATCAATTTCGTCAGCTTGTACAAAGAGATCAAAATTAGATACATTGTTCATATCAATGTTGCCATTTACAGTAATTGCGGAGCCGTCTACATCAGCAGTAAAAACGCCCTTGGACATGCCGCCCATATTAAGCGCCATGGTCCCATCAAGATTTTCTACGTTCCTCTTTATTCCATCTTTAGTACGTAGCGCTATGTGACCATTATTAATAGTCACAGAGCCATCAAAAGTACCCGACTTATTTGGATCGGATGGTTTTACCAACTTAGCTATACTCCACGACCCATCAGCTAGTTGCCATATATGAAGATCTGGCGCTTCGACGATTACACTAGAAATAGCCGTAGCCCCTGAGGTGTTACCGCCAATAATATTAGGTAAAGAAGATAACTTAACCCCTACAGCAACCTCATGAGCAGTTCCAACTAAATGTCCATTCCTATCTTTGATAGTCACATCTGTTAGAACAACATCACCATTCCAATTAATACGGAGAGAATCATAATCTACTGATCCGTTTATGGCATTATTTACTTGTTCTTTCATCATAGGTGCAACGTAAGTGTGAGCGATAGGATTGATACTAGCACCAATACCAGACAGGCCTAAAATCGCTGCACCTATAAGGAACCACTTTTTACGGGTCATAATGATACTCCCATACACATTATGAATAATATAAATATATATACTAATCTTACCACAGACACAGTAATAACTATAGTATTTTAAGGGTAAATTTTATAAAACTAATATATTTTCTCAGCAATCAGTTTCTACAATAAATACATATTTAATTTTATTAACCACTACATAAACATAAACTTTGTAACACCACATGAAATATACATATAAAATATAACCCTATCAAGAACACTCATTGTCTATAATGTCCACTACAAGAAAAAAGACGACCGAAGTCGTCTTTTTAAGGATCGAATTATTGGTTGCCACTTAATTTTGCCAATTGTTCAACAGCACCACTATTAGCGATAACTTCAGCACCTTGACCTACAGGTGTAGACAATGGAACACCTGTTAATTGTTCAAGAGCCGCAATGCTAATATTGTAATTGTAAAGAGCTTCTACATAGTTATTACGAGCTGTTGTCAACTTAGTTTCTGCATCAAGTACATCAAGGTTCGTACCAACACCTGCACGGTAGCGAAGCGTAGCAATACGGAAGCTTTCTTGACCTTGGGCAACTGCAGTTTGCGTACTTTGAATTGTTTGTTCTGCAGAACGTAGATTCAAGTATGCTTTTTGTACGGCTAACAATACAGCATCAACAGATGCTAAATTAGCCTCTTTTGCTTGTTCAAGTTGCGCATTTGCTTTTTTAATAGCATTTTGTGTAGCGCCACCATCCCATAAGTTCCAAGTAGCACTAGCACCAACACTCCAGGACTTTGTACTTGTACCAAAGTATCCATCTGGGTCACCATAACCACGACCGGCTTTTACAGCTACAGTCGGCATATAACCTGCCTTAGCAGCTTTTACAGCTTCTTCAGCGGACTTTACATCAAGAGCTGATTTTACGAGAGCGGAACGATGAAGCATAGCATATGCTTTTGCTTGTTCCAAAGTTACATTGTAAGGTTTATATTGTAAATCACGCTCCGCTGTGGTTATAGCTGTTTGTGCAGGGTATGCAATAACTTGATTCAAGCTAGCCTCTGCTAGATTCGCAGCATTTTGTACTTTAACAAGAGATGTTTTAGAATCATCAAGATTTGTTTTAGCGGCCAATACATCTGAATTTGCTACTAATCCGACATTATATTGTGCCTCTACATTTGTCACATGGCCTTGATAATCTTTAACAGCTTGTTGTGCCACATCTACCATATTACGGCTCATAATCAATGTATAATAACCACTAACGGCATCATATTTTGCTTGTTGTAAAGCCTCTTCATAGCTAGCGCCAGTACCTTCACGAGTATAACGTGCAGCATCAATATTCGCATCAATTTGAGGACTAAATACAGGAGCACTAATAGAGAAGTTGTGGCTACCAGTTTTGCCACTACCAGTATCGCCACCCGTTCTTTGAGCACTCCAACCATAACTAACACTTGGATTTTTACTAGCTGCCACTTCACTTACCGCAGATTTTGCAACTTCATAACCCCATTTAGTCTGTTTAGCTGTACGGTTATTAGCTAACGCTAAATCAACAGTACGAGCTTCGTTTAAAGCTATTGTGTGTTCATAAGTTTTACTATCTAAAACAGATTTGTCTGCTAATTGCTTTTGTGTTAATTGAATGGCTTCTTTTTGATATTTGCTTAATTGATCTCCGTTATTAACGGATGTCGTTACTACATCAGCGGCGAACGCACCAGTAGTAGCTAATGAAAGCATTACACCTAAGGAAAGAACTTTTTTATTCATAATATGTACCTCCATACTCATATAGAGTAAATGTGTTAGTCATTAGAATACTTGTTTAATACCGAAATAGGTACCTCCATTCGCAGAACTGAATGGTCTGGTCATTTGAATAACGCCATAGGTATCTTTATGTAAACGTATATCACTACGAATACGATATTTACGATGATTAAGGTCATATACCGCGGCAGACAAAGATACTGGACCACGTAGGTTATAATCTGCACCGAGACCCAATTCACTTTCAAAAATACCGCCACGTACCAACCATTTAGAACTAATAAATTTACCTGCATTTAAATCAAAGTTAGTATCATCTCCCAGATTAGAAAGGCCAATTTCAGCCATCCCTTTATTATTAAAGGCACGAACTCGACCATTCACACGGAATTCATTATCCGTTGTGTTATATAGCAAATCTACAGATGGTTCAACCTTAGTGGATGACTTTTTTTCAGTCATACCAACCTCTACAATATTTCCATTTGCATTCGTTTGGTAAGCCTTACCACCCATCAATTTATTGATGCGTGCTGAGATTTGCGCCGTATTATGTAGAGTCTCCTTAATATTATCTTGTGCCTTAGGATCTGTTACAGTAGATTCCATGGTACGAGCCATATTATCTACACGATCAGTAGTTTGTTTTAAATTAGTTAAAATAGCACGCATATCATTGCCTGCATTCCCATCAGCATTAAACTGCTGTGCTGCTTGATTTAACTGAGCCGTTACATCCGCCATATTTTGTGTAATAGCCACAGCATTATCAGCCATTACCGCCGTAGATTGCAACGAATGTTTAAGTGCACTTTGAGTTGCTGGATCACCAATAATACTATTGATAGACTGCAACATTTTCTCGGTACCATCCATTAACTTTTGCGCACTTTGCATAGCCTTATCCACAGCATCAGCGCCTTCACCTTTAATGGAGTCACCATCTTGTAAATATACTTTAGACTGTCCTGGTGAAATTTGAATAAATTTATCACCTAAGAACCCATCTGATCCCAAGGAAAAGATGGAGTCACTTGGAATCTGCGTTTTTTCATTAAGTTTCATCTTAACCACAACGCCACGCGGTGTAATTTCAATATCCGAAACAGTCCCAATAGCCACACCAGAATATTTAACCTGATTACCATTTTTTAGACCATTTACTTGAGTGAAATCACCAGTAATTGTCATTTGCGGCTTAGCCCAAATATCGATACGGCCTACAAATAGTATGCCTGCGATAAATAGAACTATACCTATTATTGTGAAAGCCCCTACCTTGGCCTCCGTCGTCCACTTCATTATATATCTCCCATCACAGATACGTTAATCAGTTCTGCCTCACCATGAATAAATTGTTGTACCTTCTTATTTGTAGAATTCTTAAACTCTATTGTATCAGAAATTTCTACAAAACGCCCCTGATCGAGTAAAGCTATGCGATC
Organism: uncultured Veillonella sp.; assembly: GCF_938010505.1. Lineage (GTDB taxonomy): Bacteria > Bacillota > Negativicutes > Veillonellales > Veillonellaceae > Veillonella. Next base: position 8,788 of record NZ_CALLVP010000131.1, read on the forward strand.
AGCAACATAAAATGCTGACTGCATATCATGTGTTACAACGATAGAAGTACAACCGAGCCGACTCTGCATCCCCTTAATTAGCATACTAATCGTACCTGATGTAATCGGATCTAACCCTGATGAAGGTTCATCATAAAGAATTAAACTTGGATCTAGTGCTATAGCACGAGCTAAGCTAACCCGCTTTTTCATACCACCAGACAGCTCATTAGGCATATAGGATTCATATCCTTTTAAACCAACCCAATCGAGTCGTTCTGCCACAATGCATTTAATCTCGTCGTTTCCTAACTTCGTATGTTGACGCAAACCAAAGGCTACATTTTCACCTACCGACATAGAATCAAATAGAGCTGAATATTGGAATACCATCCCCATTTTTCTTCGCACTGTATTAAATTCATCTTCAGATAATGTTGTAATATCTGTGCCATCTACGATAATCTGCCCCGATGTAGGACGTTGTAAGCCAATTAGCAATCGAAGTAATGTACTTTTACCACTGCCACTACCACCTAATATAACTAACGTTTCCCCATCATTAATAGTGAGATTAACAGAGTCTAAAATCACACGTGACTCATAGGCAACTACAACATTGCGTAGTTCTATCATAAATCCCTCTATAATATCTACTAAAATAACAATGTAGATAAAAAGTAATTTAATACAAATACTAAAATAATACTAGTTACTACAGAACTAGTAGTGGAGAAGCCCACAGCTTCAGCACCCATTTTAGTTTCCATCCCCTTATAAGCACCAACCAATGCAATAACAGCACCAAACACACTAGACTTTATGAGTCCTAAAGTGAAGTCTGAAATAGTGGAAAACATTTGAATGGAATCTAAATATGTGCTAGGCGCCAAGCCCTTGATAACAGTAGCTACAAAGTAACCACCAGCAATCCCGATAACAACACCATAAAATGCCAAAATTGGCACCATAATCATACAAGCCACTACACGCGGCACTACAAGGTAACCAACAGGATCAACGGCCATAACACGTAGCGCATCAATTTGTTCTGTTACCTTCATTGTACCGATTTCAGCCGTGATGGCGGCGCCAACACGGCCGGCTAACACTACACCTACTAAGATAGGACCCAATTCACGTCCCATAGCTACAGCCATAAGACCACCAACCGTACTTTGAGCCCCATAGGTAATAAGTACATCTGTAATCTGTAAGGTCATAACAGCCCCAGCAAAAAGCAAGGTTAAGCTGATAATAGGCAATGAGTCTACACCAAGGTGAGCCATCTGCTGAAATACATGCCACAGATTAATCATTTTTAATTGTTTTATCGTTTGCCACACTAATAATGTGGCACTCCCCATCTGCGATAGGCCGTTTATGACAGCTCGACCTATCGATTCTAGCCAATTCAACAGTGTATCCCTTTCCCTTACAGATTCAGCTTATTCAGCTGTATTTATTTCACCAACATTAGGCTCATCTTTTTTATCAGCCTCTTTTGATTCCTTTTTGGAGCCCTTTTTAGCTTCTTCTTTATCTGATTTGTCTTTTTTAGATTGATCTTCCAATTCTAACTTGCGTTCCATCTTAATCTGATGTTTCGCTTCTTTGACTCGTTTAGCTAATTCTTTATCGCGATCAGCTGGTTTCATTACATGAATTGTAAATTGACCATCACCTTGCACGATGTACTCAGTATCAACGGCAGTTTTTTCAAGTTTTTTATCATCATCCTTACCAGAGCTCAAATCTTCTTGACCTGTTTTTTTCTTTACATCCCCTGGCATAGGTTTTGATTCTACATCTTTAAGCTTAGCCTTTTTAACGGATTGAGAGCCATCTTCATCAACCAAGCTGATGCCATCTTCCAAAAATTCTACAACGATTTGATTATTTGTATCGGTCTTTTGAATTTCATCATACAGCTCGTCAAAATCTTTATGAACTTTCAAACGACGTAAAATTTCATCTGTTAAATTATACTTTTGCTTTTCCAATACGTATGGCAATGGAATTTCACCGCCACCACGCACCTCTAAGGTATACTTACCAATAGCTTGGTCTTCAGGTACCTTAAAGAAGATCTGTTTAATAACTTTTTCACCGCGGAACGGTTCTAATGTTACATCTACTACGATAGTATCCCCAGGAGAAACTACAGTAGACGAAGCCGAAGCATCAATAAGTTTTGCTGTTTTCTTATCTTGCGTTACGTTAGTTTCAACCGTAATATCAGAAATCTCATAATTAATGAATCGGTTGTTCATAAGCACATCGATAACATTATAAAATTCATCAACGGCTTTCTCACTAACGGAATCAGAACTGTAGAACATATTTGTCCGCGTTAACGGCTTATGTTCTTTCCCTTTAGGTGTGATAGTATAAGAAATTGTGGCTGTACCAGCGCCACTGCGATCCAATGTTTTATTCAACATATTATACAAGGCCGTAGCTGCTAGAGTTGGTGTCATTTCACCATCTTCAATAACCTTTACAGAGCTAGTTCTATCACGTCCCATATCAAGATCTTTTAAATGGAATCGCAATGGAATACCAGGAGAAATCACGCCAGATACGCCGGCAATGCCTGCCCCTCTATCTTCAGTAACTGAGCCTATTTCTTTCCCCATAGAGCCAAGTTTAAAAGCAGCATTATAGCTTTTTACAACGGTAAAGATACTTGCATTGTGCATGAAGTAATTAGATGAACCATGTTTTAAGAATGGATGACCAAAAGCAACAACCTTTTCACCATCTACATGAGTCACAGTACCAATAGCGCCCAATTTGAGGTCACCATCAACTAACAAAGCAGCTACAGAGCCGCCAGCCTCTAGTGGTTTTGCAATTTCATCACCACTAGCACTTGCCGTATCATATGTTTCATATTTATATTGTGGTAGCTTGGATTTAAAGTAATCCATTGATGCCGCATCGAAGCCATAAGCCATGAGCGGAGTGCCTAAAGGAATCAATTGTGTATCATCCCAAGGTTTAGATAGGTTTTTCTCATACGGAATATTCCATAGTTTGACCATATCCTCAATAGGAGTAATCATCCCTATAGTACCATCCGCAAATCCCCAGCCATAAGCAACAGCCCCAACGAGTTTACCATTTATATATACAGGGCTACCACTCATACCATGAGCAATACCACCGGTTTGATCCATAACGGGACCGGAAAACTTTGCTAAGATAAGATGACCAGATGGTCCCTTATCCTTCATGACACCCAGTACCTTTACATCAAAGGTCGAAATGGTATCCCCTACGATTACAGTTTTTGCAATACCTTCCATACCTGTTGTTACATCATTGACAGGCATAAAATCAATAGCCTGTGCAGTTGTAAGTGAGGTACAGAAGAAAAGCGCCAGTATCGCTTTTCTATACCGACGCCAAGAATGAGAAAACTTCATTCCTTCTCTCCTTTATTTACTTTCTACAGTGACAACGATTTGATCACGAGAAACGTCTGAACCCACTGTAACATTAACCGCCGTTACAGTACCAGTTACAGTAGATTTAGCAGCAGCCATAGGACCAGCCAATGTCTCTACAGTCACCAATGTTTGGCCTTCCGTTACAGAAGTACCAACAGAAACCGTAGAAGCAACTTTACCTGTTAATACACTTTGGTATGATACAGGGGCCGCCATTACAGAGCTAACACTTAAAATGCCTAATGCAGCTAAAGCTAACGCTACTCTTTTCATAACGATCCCTCCTTTTACAAAATTGGTTATGTATTTATAGTATACTAAATTATTAGTAATATTTCAAACAAAATTGTATGCAACGAATTCATTTTATGATTACAATATCCTCATAGCTTATAGGCCTAGAAGAGGATTTATGTACATAATCATCATTGATAACTAAATCAATACTACCTTGATTTGATAATTCAGCTCCATCAACAACGCCTAATTTAAACAATAACTGAGCTCCTTCTTTTTGAGTAACCCCTATAGATTGAAGCTCTGATTTATCAACTGTTAATACAACTAAATCATGTTCCTTTGTGGTACCAATATAGCTACGAGCTTTGTTATTAGATGCATCAACGCCCACATAGCGACCATTCTTCATCACCATAGTTCCCACGTCTAAACTAGCTCCACCGGTAGTTCTGACTTGAGCAACTTCTTCCCTATTTTGAATCGTAATAGGTGTCCCTACTTTTAACTTACGTAAAGCATCACTAGATTCACCGTGACCAGATAATACATATTGGTTCTCTCCAATCTTGGAGTTTCCCTTTTGTTTACTAATAACCTTGCCATTCGCTACAGTCACTTCATAACCATAGTCATTGGTCTTTGTAGATGGACCATATGCTGATGTATATAAGGTCATAGCATTCTCTTTACGAGCTGTATCAATAGAGGTAATCACAAAACTTTCCTTTTGTGTTTTAGCTTGAAGCAAAGGTTTTTTCTCTTCGATAAAATATCCTCGATTTGGTGTATATCGCAAAGTGCCACGATTAGAAATGCGCTCTAAATCAATAGCTCCATCACCAGCTACTGAATAAGGTCGTTCAAAACTGCCACCTTTTACCTTTGTCCCAATCAAAGCCGTATGAGCTTGAGAGACAGAAGATAATGTTTTACCTTCTGGAACATGCGCCACCGCCATAGGAGAGTCATTATCTACGGTCAATGCAAAGGCTTGAATTTTCCCTTCAGCTACAGTGTTATTGATTTTGCTATATCTTACAGATTTATTTACATCTTTTGTGGTCTGTTGCGCATAAGCAGAAAATAAATCTACCACTATACGCGACGGTTTAGCTAATGCAAATTCATGATGTTGTACATCCTTATTTGCGGTTAGGGTTACTTGTAAGCCCCCATTAACGGGTTGTAAACCAATGCCTTTAAGAACTCCAGTTTTTTTGTCATTTTGCGATATAGGTCCAGTTAAACCATTTGTAGTGCCCCCTAAGTTAAGCGTAAGGGCATGTGTTTCTTCATTATAAGATCGAGTCCAAGATACAGGCATTTCAGATACATCTAAAACAATTCGGCTTGTGCCTTC
>NZ_CALLVP010000132.1 GCF_938010505.1 uncultured Veillonella sp.
CTTCACCTTTTACAGGATATTTAATATGCCATAAATGGCCATGTTCGTCTTCATGTTCAACTTCTACATCAGATAAAGCGGTTGCACAACGAGGACACCAGTTGATAATGCGTTCACCACGATAGATTAAACCTTTTTCGTATAGTTTTACGAATACTTCCCGCACTGCATGGTAGTAACCGTCATCCAAAGTAAAGCGCTCACGGGTCCAGTCACAAGATGCGCCAAGGCTACGGATTTGTTTTACGATGGTATCACCGTATTCTTTTTTCCATTCCCACACGCACTCTACGAATTTTTCACGGCCTAAATCATAGCGAGATTTACCCTCTTCTTTAGCGAGCATTTCCTCTACTTTAATTTGAGTAGCAATACCAGCATGGTCTGTACCTGGCATCCACAACACATTATAGCCTTGCATACGTTTGAAACGAATGAGGATGTCTTGTAATGTATTATCAAGGGCATGCCCCATATGCAACATGCCAGTTACGTTAGGAGGAGGTAATACGATACTAAATGGCTCTTTATTTGTGTCTACTTCTTCGTGAAAGTATCCTTGATTTTCCCAATAAGAATACCATTTTCCTTCTATTTCACCAGGATTATATGTGGTTAAATTTTCGTAGGTTTTCATCGTTCCTCCTAAAATACTCCTTAGCGCTTCATAATCTTAGCCAATACAAATAGGCTTGTTTCATATAGCAATATCATAGGTAATGCAATCATCGTTTGAGAAAACATATCTGGTGTAGGTGAAATGACAGCACCTATGATAAAGGATATAAGAATAAATATCTTTCGCTTCGTTTTTAAAAAGCGTGATGTAATTAAGTTGAAATATCCCAAAATAATTAAGATCAACGGCAGTTCAAAGATAAATCCAAAGGGCAGTACAAAGGATAATACAAAGTCCATATACTGACCGATGGAAAACATCGGTTGTAATTCGTCTGTAGCAAAGCCCATAAAGAACTTCACTGCTGCAGGCAATACGAAAAAATAAGAAAATACAATACCTATTCCGAATAGACCAATCGCAACTGGTAAAATCCAATTAGATAGCTGCTTTTCTCGCGCAGTCAGTGCAGGCTTAACAAATAGCCAAATCTGATGCAATATAATGGGAGCTGCTATGATGAGGCCTCCTACTACAGATACTTTCATATACGTAAAGAACGCCTCAGTAGGTCTCATATAATACAGCTTGCCAGCTGGTTTTAAAAGTATTTCCAATAATAAGTCTACATAATAATAAGAAATACAAGTTCCTACTATAACCGCTACAGCCATTATAATCAGTCGTTTTCGCAGTTCTGAAAGATGTCCTACAAGGGATAATTCCCTCGCCTCATCCATCATCTTCTGTTCCATTTCAGTATAAATAGGCTCATTTTCCGTTTCCTCAGGAATGCGTAGATTTGCCACCTTATATCGTTCTTGTTCAGCCTTTTGCTCTGCTTCACGCCGTCTTTGACGAACTACACTATCAAAAGAAGGTTTTTGCATGGGATATTCGAAATCCGGTTTTGGTTCGAACGGTTCCATATTATACCTTTCTATCAGCTAGATTTTCTACAGCCATCACAAGGAATTCTTTCCCTGGAAAATCACGCACTGTAGCGAGTGCAGCCAGAGCATCTTTGCAATATTTATCAGCTACAGCTAATGTATTGTCGATACCGCCTTGAGCAATAACATAGTCGATAATGTCTTGCTCATTACCACCATTGTTTAAGCCTTTAATATCTTCAAGCAATTTATCTTTATTATCATCGTTAACGATGCTTAATAACGGATACGTCAACAACCCTTCTCGAAGGTCATTCCCTACAGGTTTTCCTGTCGTCTCTGCTGTTTCACGATAATCCATGATATCATCTGTGATTTGGAATGCCATACCTAATGCATGACCATATTTTTTCAATTCTATGATTTCAGATTCATGCCAATCGCCTAAAAGACCACCAAGCTCCATGCATCCCTCCATAAAGTCTGCCGTTTTCTTTTGAGTCTTTGTCATATAGCGTTCTATTCCTTGATCGATGCGATATACGTCTTCCATTTGCATAAACTCGCCTTCTACAAGACAGGTAATGATATGAGAGAATACTTGAAGATACTTCATATTAGTCATTTCAGACACAATTTTGAATGCTTTGGCAAACAAGTAATCACCACTGAGAATAGCTACTTTATTTCCTTTATGCATATGAATGGTATCTTCACCACGACGAATCTCAGCTTGATCTAATACATCGTCATGAATAAGTGTTGCTAAATGAAGCATTTCAACGGCCTCAGCAATTTTAATACGTTGACGCTCTATTGATTGACCTGCATTAGCAATCAATAGGCACAGTTGAGCACGTAAACGCTTACCACCTGCTGCCGATAATGGCCTAATCAGTGCATTGAAGTCCTCTGCACCTGTATTAAAAGATGATGCAAGAGACTCTTCGACACTCTCTAAATCTAGAGCAATGCGTTCCATAATCTCTAATTCGTTGGTTTGACTCATGCTTCATCTCCTACTAAAACCTTATTAATTCGTTGTTGTAAAAGTTCTCTGCCAGTATGTTTTAAAGAACTGTACAAAATCGGCGGTGTAGCCGTTGGATACATTTCTTTAATAATAGCCAGGTTTGCAGACTTTTCTTTAGCCGTCAATTTATCAGCTTTAGTCACTACGATTTGTAATGGCACACCAGCTTCGACGAGCCAATCAAAGGCCACCTTATCAATAGGCATCTCTGGATGACGACCATCGATAAGCAGGCATAACAACATCAATCGTTCAGAATGTAAAATATAATCGGCAATAAAGGAAGACCACAAATTGCGGTTTCCTTTATTTGTCTTTGCAAAACCATAACCAGGAAGGTCAACGAGAAACCAATTGTATCTGCGTTCCTCTGTTTCAGAAATATCCTCTTTTGATTCAATATCAAAATAGTTTATCGTTTTAGTCTTACCTGGCTGACCACTAACGAGGGCTAACCCACGATAATTACACAAAGAGTTAATCAACGAAGACTTGCCCACATTAGAGCGTCCTAGGAAAGCGATTTCCACTGTATCCCCTTCAGGATATTGGTCCGCCTTCACACAGGAGGTATTATATTTTGCTGCTATAATACGAGGCCCCTTCGGTTCTTTTCGTGTATATTGTGGTTTTGGGCCCATTTGTTTAGTGGATTTTTTCTTTTTTTGCATTACACAAGCGCCTTTGCTAATACTTCATCCATTGTCTTAACCGGCGTAATGATGAGACCTTCTTTTACAATGTCAGGTAATTCTGCAATATCCTTTTCATTGCCTTTTGGAATCAGCACTTCCTTAATGCCATGAGACAAGGCTGCTAATAATTTTTCTTTTAAACCGCCTATTGGCAATACGCGGCCACGCAATGTAATTTCACCAGTCATAGCAATATCGGAACGAACCTTGCGGTTAGTCAAAATAGATACCATAGCTAATGTCATTGTAATACCTGCGGAAGGACCATCTTTAGGCGTTGCCCCTTCTGGCAAGTGAACGTGAATATCGAGTTTCTTATAAAAATCTTCTTCGATTTTTAATGTTTTTGCATTATGGCGAATATAGCTCATAGCAGCTTGACCAGACTCTTGCATAACCTTGCCAAGGCTACCAGTCAAAGCCAATTTACCAGTACCATTCATAGTCGTAGCTTCACATGGTAATACTACCCCGCCAACAGAGGTCCAAGCTAGTCCATTTACATAGCCAACTTGAGATTTCTTTTCGCGCTCTTGGTCAACAAAAATCGGCGCACCTAAGAATTCGTGAAGATTCTTAGTAGTAACTTTTGGTGCATCTCCGCCTTCTTCAACTACTTTGAAAGCAATCTTACGACAAATCTTGGCTATTGTTTTTTCTAAGGTACGTACGCCTGCTTCCCGAGTATATTCGGAAATCACCTTTCTCAACACAGCATCAGATAATTTAACCTTATAATCTTGAAGGCCATTTTTCTTAATCTGCTTAGGTGTTAAGTAACGCTTAGCAATTTCTAGCTTTTCTTCTTCCATATAGCTGGATAACTCAATAATTTCCATGCGATCTAATAATGGACCAGGGATATTAGATGCTATATTAGCCGTAGTAATCCAGAATACTTCGGAGAAATCAAACGGTACTTCGATGAAGTGATCACTAAATGTACTATTTTGTTCAGGATCCAATACCTCTAATAATGCTGAGGATGGATCGCCTTTATAATCAGAAGCCAATTTATCAATTTCATCCAACAAGAATACAGGATTCTTAGTGCCTACATTTTTCAGACCTTGAATCATACGACCAGGCAAGGCCCCAATGTAAGTACGTCGATGACCGCGAATTTCAGCTTCATCGCGAACACCGCCCAAAGATGCACGGATAAACTTACGGTTCATTGCTTTAGCAATAGATGTAGCCAAAGATGTTTTACCAACACCTGGCGGTCCTACTAAGCAAAGAATGGAACCACTGTTTTTACCCGTTAACTTACGAACAGCTAAGAATTCTAAAATACGTTTCTTAACCTTTTCAAGACCATAGTGATCAGCCTCGAGCATAGCATGAGCTTCCTTGATATCTAGTCGGTCTTCCGTTAATTCGTTCCACGGTAAGCCCAACACCCAGTCAAGGTAGTTGCGCAAAATCGTCGCTTCAGGCATCAATTGAGGCATGCGACTATAACGGGAAATTTCTTTATCAATACGAGTATGCACGTCTTCACTTAGATTAAGAGCTTTTAATTTAACTCGTAACTCTTCGGCCTCTTCCTCTGGATCACCTTTATCACCCAATTCATCATGGATAATGCGGATTTTTTCGCGCAAGAAATATTCCTTCTGCGCTTTTTCCATGGATTGACGCACTTGGTTATTGATGGAATTTTCCAAATCAGAAATTTGTAACTCCATATTTAAGATGCCTACAATCATATTAAGACGACGAGCTACTGATAATTCTTCAAGTAGCTCTTGGCGTTTCAAGTTACTAATAGGCAATAAAAATGCAACTTGGTCCGCTAATTCACATGGGTCACGCAATTCCATAACGCGTGTTACACCTTCATCTGTAACAGATTTAGCTTCTTCTGCCCATTCCCCGAATTTAGACTGAACCAAACGACGGTAAGCTTCAAGCTCTACATCATCTTCAAACTCGGAAGCTACACGTTCATAGTCCCCTACATAGTGCGGATCCATACTTGTAATATTCATTACGCGAATACGTGTAATACCCTCTACAAGAACACGTACAATACCACCTGGTAAGCGTAACATTTGTTTGATTTTTACTAATGTGCCCATTTGGGCTAAATCATGAACTGTTGGTGCATCTACATTGTCATCCTTTTGAGTTACAACTGCTAAAATGCGATCCTCGTTCATCGCGGCTTCTACCGCTTTAATGGATTTGTCTCGACCGATATCGAGGTGAATCACGATATTCGGGTATACAACCATGCCTCTAAGAGGTACGGTAGGAATCCCAATTTCGAGTAAATTCATACTTCCTCCAGGTATATATATTATGAAAAGAAACTCATTCCTACACAGAAATGAGTTTCTTCGAATTACGATTTCAACTGGATGTCTTGGTCTGCCTCATTTTTGAGTATAGGTTCACCTGTGCTTAATACGGATTCACGATTCACAATGCACTTAGTTACTTCCGGCATGGAAGGAACTTCGAACATAACGCGTTTCATCACCTTTTCAATGATAGCACGCAAACCACGAGCACCTGTTTTTCGCTGTAATGCTTCATCAGCGATTTCTTCTAATGCATCTTCAGTGAAAGTTAATTCTACACCATCAAGGCATAGAATTTTTTCATATTGTTTTGTTAATGCATTTTTAGGCTTTGTCAAAATTTGAATTAACGCATCTCTGTCTAACTGATCTAATGTTACCATTACTGGTAAACGACCAATAAATTCAGGGATTAAACCAAATTTTAATAAATCTTCAGGTACAACATCTTTTAAGATAGCCGATACATTACGTTCTTCTTTACGTTGTACATCTGCACCAAAACCAAGAGTTTTCTTAGCGGTACGTTTAGTAATAACCTTGTCCATACCATCAAATGCACCACCACAAATAAAGAGAATATTTGTAGTATCGATTTGAAGCATTTCTTGATTAGGATGCTTTCTACCACCTTGAGGAGGAACAGAAGCAACGGTACCTTCTAAGATTTTAAGCAATGCTTGTTGTACGCCTTCACCAGACACATCACGTGTAATGGAAGGGTTTTCAGACTTACGAGCAATCTTATCGATTTCATCGATATAGATAATGCCACGTTCAGCCCGAGCTATATCATAATCCGCAGCCTGGATAATTTTGAGCAAGATGTTTTCTACATCTTCCCCAACATAGCCAGCCTCAGTTAAGCTTGTAGCATCTGCAATAGCAAATGGTACTTCTAGCATTTTCGCTAAGGTTTGAGCCAATAGTGTTTTACCACTACCAGTAGGACCAATGAACAATACATTAGCCTTTTGTAATTCCACATCATCTACTACATTATCTGTTTGTAAGCGTTTGTAGTGATTATATACAGCCACAGCTAAAGAGATTTTAGCATCATCTTGACCAATAACATATTCGTCAAGATGAGCTTTAATATCTCTAGGCGTTGGCAATTCTTTTAAATTGAAGTCGTCCGTCTCAACAGCACCTAACTCATCCGCAATAATACGTTCACAAACTTCAACGCATTCATCACAAATATATACGTTAGGACCCGCCACTAATTTGCGGACTTCTTCGCTTGTGCGTCCACAAAAACTGCAGCGCATAGTGTCTTTATCTTTTGCCAAGGGGCGCCTCCATTACTTGCTTTCTACAGGTTCTCTTGTGAGTACCTCATCGATTAAGCCGTATTCAACGGCATCCTGAGCACTCATGAAGTTATCACGATCTGTATCGCGAGCTACTACTTCAATATCTTGTCCACTGCGAGAAGCTAAGATACCATTTAACTCTTCACGCATGCGAAGAATCTCACGGGCATGGATTTCAATTTCAGATGCTTGCCCTTGTACACCACCTAATGGTTGGTGAATCATAATACGTGCATGAGGCAACGCATAACGTTTACCTTTAGTGCCAGCTGTTAAAAGCACAGCACCCATGCTCGCCGCAGAGCCTACACAAATAGTAGACACATCTGGTTTGATATATTGCATCGTATCATAAATAGCCATACCGGCAGTTACAACACCGCCGGGGCTATTGATGTACAAATGAATATCCTTATCAGGATCCTCTGCTTCTAGGAATAACATTTGCGCAATAACCGCATTTGCCACACTATCATCGATGGGACCCCCAAGGAAAATAATGCGATCCTTTAACAAGCGAGAGTAAATATCATAGGAACGCTCTCCGCGTTCACCTTGTTCAACTACGATTGGTACATACATGTAATCACCTTTTCATGTACCTAGTTGAGCAAACTATTATTCAGCCGCTTCAGCGCCTTTTGCATTATCAATAATGAATCGAGCTGCTTTTTTGCGAGCTACAGAGCCTGCCAACATAGCTACACGACCTTCTTTTGCAATAATATCCCAAACTTCTTTAGGATCTGCCCCAAAGTTTTGAGCCATAACGAAGATTTCACGATTCATGTCATCTGGAGTTACTTCGATGCCTTCAGCAGTTGCGATAGCGTCCAATACTAAATCAGCACGAACGTTCTCAGCTGCAGAATCTTTGTATTCAGAGCGTAAATCTTCAATTGTTTTGTTGGAGAATTTCAAGTAGTCATCAAGTTTCAAGCCACGGCCTTCCATGTTCATAGCCAATTCTTGAATCATTTGTTCTACGCGATCTTCGATCATCACTTCTGGGATTTCTACAGTTGCATTTTTAACAGCTGTTTGAATCAAGTCAGCATTGTAAGTATCGATTGCACGACGGGAAGCTTCTTCTTCCATTTTAGTGCGAAGATCTTTTTTCAATTCTTCAATAGTTTCGTAAGAGCTTGCTTCTTTTGCGAATTCATCATTCAATTCAGGCAATTCTTTACGTTTAATATCATGGATATGAGTTTTGAATTCTGCTTCCTTACCAGCAAGTTCTGCTACGAAGTAGTCTTCAGGGAATGTTACTTTTACAGTTACATCATCGCCAGCTTTAGCGCCGATTAATTGATCTTCAAAGCCAGGAATGAAGCTACCAGAACCGATTTGTAATGGGTAGGACTTACCTTCACCACCATCAAATGGTTTACCATCAACAGAACCAGCGAAGTCGATTACTGCGAAGTCGTCTTTTTGGATTGTAGCGCCTTCTTCAGCAACAACCATTTTCGCTTGTTGTTCACGAATATTGTTCAACTGTTCTTCAATTTGTTCATCAGATACTGTAGCATCTTGTTTTTCTGCTTCTAAGCCTTTGTAATCGCCAAGTTTAACTTCAGGGCGTTTAGTTACAGTTGCTTTGAAAATCAAGTCTTTACCTTCTTCGAATTGTTCGCGTTCGATTTCTGGTTCAGATACAGGAACGATATCGTTTTCACGAAGTGCAGCAGTGTAGTTTTGGCTAGCCAATACTTCAAATGCTTCTTCCAAGATAGCTTCTTTGCCGAAGTTCATTTCTAAAATACGGCGAGGCGCATGGCCCTTACGGAAGCCAGGAATGTTTACTTGACCTGCAATGCGTTTTACAGCTTGTTTAATGCCTTTATCTACTTCTGCAGCAGGTACTTCAATAGTGAACGTTACTACGTGTTGATCAACAGGATTTACAGTTGCTTTCATTTAAAATATGTCCTCCTCAAAGGGCAATCTGCCCAAATTTCTGTAGTATATTATGCACTCCTAATAATAACATAAATGCAAGGTCAATGCAATTCTTCTCAATTTACACTAAAAGACCACCCCAAAATGGGTGGTCTTTACACATTTTACATAATTATGCTAATTAGTTATCTTTAGCAATCAACTTGATAATGTCACGACGAGACAAAATACCGATTAAGCGGTACTCCTTATCTACAACAGGTATATTTTTCAAATGTTGATCAAGCATAACCGATACAATTTCTTCTACATCTTTATCCGGTGTAGTTGTAATCACTTCATCGGTCATCAACTCATGAACATGAGATGCCAATAATTTTTTGAACTGCGCATTATACTCACCGATGCCATTGTAATAGATGCTAGCGCCTAATACATTAACATAGTGAGGCACATGAGGACGTACTTTTTTATAAAGTAAATCACCTTCAGAGATAATACCTAACAACTTATTATTATCATCCACTACGGACACGGCTGTTAAATTATATTTAACCAATAAATCAGCCACATCAGAAATCGGCGCATCTTTGCCAACAGTAACAGGGTATTTATTCATTACTTCTTGGATCTTCATAGTGAATTCCTCCTTACAAATACATCTTGCTTTATTATACTATTCGCCACAGTATAATAAAACTCCTTTTTTCTGAAAGTATTATACAAATAATTTTTAAGTCTACGTCTTCTACCAATGATAAGGTTCATTACGATTGATTTTTGATGCTCGATAAATTTGTTCTACAAGTAGCAATCGAACCATTTGATGAGTAAAAGTCATAGGGCTAAAAGATAATTTATAATTTGCAGCCTGACGTAATGTATCACTCACCCCAAAGGCACCACCAATAATGAAAGCCATATCGCTAACACCATCCACCTCAAGCTTAGATACCGTCTTAGCGAGTTCTTCAGAGGACATCGTTTTGCCGTACACGTCAAGTAATACGGTATACGCATTTTTAGGGACCGCTTTTAATAAACGGTCTCCTTCTTCTGCAACGACTTGTTTGCGATCCGCATCACTCGGCTTATCTCCAATTTTACTTTCATTCAGCTCTGTAATTGTAATGCCACCATAGGGGCGCATACGTTTCACAAACTCTGCTACGCCCTCACGTAAATAAGCATCCTTCAATTTGCCGATACAGACTACATAAAATCTCATTTTTACCTCTCCACAGATTGGATGGACACAATTTCATTAGGCTGACCATGTTGTAACTTCATTTCAGGTCCAATACGAACACCACCATCAACAAGCATTTTGCCAATGGTTTGAGTAACGAGGACAACATTATTATTATTTTCAGAACGATGGGCCAATATAACTTGCATAAAATCAGGACGTTTCATCATGAGCAGTGCTTGCGCTGCCATTTCATTACTCAAATGGCCTTCATCACTAACCACCCTTTGTTTCAAAAACGGCTGATATGGTCCGAATCGCAACATATGAGGATCATAATTCGCCTCTAGCACTAACAGAGTCGTATCATCAATTCTACGTAAAATATCATCTGAAATCACGCCTGTATCAGTAACAACAGTTGCCTTATCGTTCCCAGCAAACACATTTATGCCAATTGGATCAGCCGCATCATGACTTACCGAAAAAGGTTCTACTATAAGGCTTCCCAACGTTAAACTACCCTTTGTAAGCTCGATTAATCGACTCTTTGGTACGATTAACTTATCTTGGATTTCACGCCAGGTGCCCTGCTTCGTATACACAGGAATATCAAATCGTTTTAGTAATTGTTGTAGTCCCGCAATATGATCACTATGTTCATGACTGACAAATATGCCCTCTACCTGTGCCATATCTATATGCAATTCTTTTAACCCATTGACGATGCGCCGACAACTAATGCCTACATCGTGCAATATGACGGAGTTCCCTTTTTTTATCACTGTACAATTGCCCTTGCTACCACTGGCAAGGACATGGACCTCCAACGGCGAGGATTCACTCATCAAAACACTCCATATATTAAATCATAAAATTTGTTCATAATTATTATTTACTGTGAAAGTCAATATCCATCAACAAATAGAACTCCTTATGCTCTATTTTCGGACAATTCACTTAGTCGTTCCACAAAGTATGCCATATTAGATTCAATGTCCGGACCTCTGCGGAACATGTCTCCACCAACGAGGAACATTGTATCATTGCCGTACAACGCAACAAGTTCATTGAGTCGAGCATCTGTAACGCCACCACCCGGTGCTGGGCAAGCTGCTTTCATCAAACCTATTGGTCGTTTAATGTAAGAGGAAATTCTCTTGCATTGTTCCTCTGTAAAAGTAAAGCGTCCACCATAAGATACGAAGATTGGCATATCGGCCCCAAAGATACGAGGCAAGAGACCTAGTTGTAAATAATCGGCTACACCAGATACACCAGGACTTACAAATCCACCAGAGTAAGCTGGATGATGAATAATAGGCAATCGTAATTTCTCATCAGTAGCTAATTTGTGTAACCAACCAAAACCAACGAGGCCTGAGGCCACCATAAGGGCTGTAGCACCAGCCTCTTTAGCAAAATAAGCGCGTTCTAATACCTCTGTACCATCACCAGATACATTTGCTGCATACAAAGTATGTGTACCATGTGTAGCATTCATTTCTTGTACCATAGCAGCACATTGTTTTACGCGATCTTTATATTGAGAGAATGACTGATTAGAAATACCATGATCATCCTTTATGACGTCTGCCCCACCGCGTGTATAAGCACCACACATGCGAGCCAATTCCTCGTTTGGTGTTCCCATCGGCTTTACAACGGCTTGAATCATTGGGCGCGTCGGAGTTTCCACTAAACGACGAATTCCTTGTAAGCCAAATTGTGGGCCCTTAAACACATCGTTAAGTGTTGGACATAGTTCAATATCCACAACCCAAATATGTGGCTGTAACGAAGAATTGCCAAAAATAACATTTAAAAATTGTGTGGCCTCTAAGGCCGTAGTATCTACGTGATATGAAATACGAGCCAAATAATAACGAGAGGCATCAATTACAGTATTTGGCATTACGCCTACATTGGCATATGTAGAATCTTTTGGCATAGGGTCAATAGATTCCAATCGACCAGTTACGGTTTCTTTGATATATGGATCTGTTACAAACTCATAAGGAAATTCTATGGTTTGCTCTACTTGAACCGCCCAAGCAATTGATTTTGCTTCTTCATATGTACTCGCTTCTATTCTATATGTAACTATAAATCGCTCGTCTTTCATAATGCGTCTCCTTTGCAATAATATTATTTAATTATATACCAAAGTGGTACACGATTCCACACAAAAAGGCATCACTCTAAACTAGAGTGATGCCTTTTAAAAGAGCGAAAACATGTACATAGATATTTTACCTATACAAACAAGGTTTCTACTAAGAGACCATACATGTAATCGTATGAGAGTAAACTCATCTAACTATATCTTATTGGTAGAAATGTTTAGGATAACCTTTGAATCGTGTGAAGTGACGATATTTACGAGTCGCACGATTAGGTTCGTTAACAGTTTTGTAACCGAAGCCGTTAAATATAACATTTAGAAGAACGGCAATGATACTACCTGCTGTGATACCGGATTTCAAAAGAATTTGAGCCCAATCTGGGAAATGTGCGTAGAAGTTAGGCGCAGCTAGAGGAATCATAGATACCCCAATACTAATCGCCACAAGCATCAAGTTATAGTTACCATCGAAGCTAACCTTACCAAGGGAACGAATGCCACTGGCAATAATCATACCGAACATGGCAATCCCTGCACCGCCTAATACGGCGTTTGGAATACAAGCTACGATAGCTGCTAATTTAGGGAAAAGACCTAATAAAATAAGAATAACACCAGATGCTGCTACAACGAAGCGACTCTTTACGCGTGTTACCGCGATAAGGCCTACGTTTTGAGCGAATGCTGTGTAAGGGAAGCTGTTAAGAATACCACCGATAAGAGTAGATAAGCCATCAGCACGAAGTACTGCAGCCAACTCTTTTTGACCGATAGGTTTATCAACGATTTCGCCTACAGCAATACTATCACCAGTTGTTTCAACCATAACTACGAGCATTACAATGATCATAGAAATGATAGAAGCAAAGTCAAAAGTTGGAAGACCAAAGTAAAATGGTGTTACAATGGATATCCACTGGGAACGCCCTACTTCGGAGAAGTCAGTAATACCACAAATCATAGCAATAGCTGTGCCAAGAATAAGACCTACTAAGATTGCTAGATTACCAATGAATCCTTTACCAAATCGATAGGTTACAATAACAAGAATAAATGTAGCTACACCAAGAGCAATATTTAGAGGATCACCAAAGTTCGGATTACCTGCACCGCCGCCCATCCATTTAACTGCTACTGGCATTAAATTGATACCAATAATAGTAATGATAGTACCTGTTACTACAGGCGGGAATAGACGAATTAAACGGCTAAAGAATGGAGCCACAAGGAATGTAAAGAGACCGGCTATAATAATCGCACCATAGATAGTTGTAATATCATGCTGCTGACCAATCATAATCATTGGGCCTACAGAAGCAAATGTTACACCTTGAATAAGAGGAATACGACCACCGATAGGGCCAAACCCCAATGTTTGAATTAATGTAGCAACACCACATGTAAACAAGTCGGCCGTAATCAAACGAATCAAGTCTTCAATAGGTAAGTTCATCGCTTGTGCGATGATGATTGGTACTGCAACCGCACCAGCATACATAGCTAATACGTGCTGCAAACCATAAGCAAATAATTGCGGAATTGGCAGCATACCATCTACATGGTCGACACCAGATACACCTTTACTCATAAGAATCACCTCATATCTTACGTTTTAGTTACTAGTTAAATAATATAGTCATACTATCGTACATGATAGAGTTTAGAAATCTCATCGACTTCACGTGGGAACCTTGATGGCTAGGGGCAAACGCCCCTACCCATTAAGCAAATATTCTATTTTTTATAACCTGTATGTTGAATCGGCAAGGACCTACGTGGTTCTCCGTCGATACGACGATATGCATTTGCAATAGCTGGTGCAATTGGAATACTAGAAATTTCACCAATACCTTTAGCGCCGTATGCATATTGATCTGGTGTCCCCTTTTCAATCAAACTTACATGAATTGGTGGACATTGTGTTGATCTAAGAAGACCTAAAGTACCATATTTAGCTGTTACATAGCCATCTTTATAAGGGAAGTCTTCTGTTACAGCAAAGCCCATCCCCATAATCGCGCCGCCTTCGGCTTGACCAGAACAGGATTGTGGGTTAACTACGCGTCCTACATCATATGCTACATGTAAATTAGCGATTTTATTATCTTCTCCGATTGTCGCTACACAAGCACCATAGCCATAGGCAACGTGATTTTTTGGATGTGGTTTATCAGAGTTGAATGGATCTGTTTCACCAAGGAACTCTTCAAAAATTTCTACACCATTTAGTTCTTCTAATGTTTTGGTTTCTAACATTTCTTTTAAGCGAAGACTTGCTTTACGCGTTGCTTCACCAGTAAATAATGTTTGACGAGACGCAGTGGTTGTACCAGAGTCTGGTGTACGTACCGTATCAGGACGCTCTACAAATACTTTATCTGCCGTTAAGCCCGTTGTTTCACAAAGTACTTGCGTCGCCATAGTAGCCATACCTTGACCGATACAAGCTGCACCAGTACGAATATGAACTTTACCATCACGTACTTCTAAAATAACGCGACCTGTATCAGGTAATCCTACCCCAATACCACTGTTTTTCAAGCATACTGCAAGACCTGTGCGATCAGATGCATAGTATGCATCTTTTACCGCTTCCAAACATTCTGCCAAGGCAGTTTCTTCGGAACAAATTTGCCCATTTGGTAAGGAGTCTCCTGGGCGTACAACGTTTTTATAACGGAATTCCCACGGATCCATGCCTACCAACGCGGCTAATTCATCAATGTTTTGTTCTTGAGCAAAGATAGTTTGTGTTACACCGAATCCACGATATGCACCACCAGGAACCGTATTTGTATAAACACAAACGCCATCAAAGGCAAAGTTATCGAAGTGGTAAGGACCAGAAGAATGCGTACCAGCACGTTGTAGTACTGGACCACCTAAGGATGCATAAGCACCACAGTTAGATACAATCTTTACCTTACTTGCCACCAAGTTACCTTCTGCATCACAAGCCGTAGTAACATCCATTTCCATCGCATGGCGTTTAGTATGAATATTAATACTTTCTTGACGGGAGAAGAGAACCTTAGTTGGTTTGCCTGTAAGCCAAGCCACAAGAGAAGCATGATGTTGCACACTCATGTCCTCTTTACCACCAAAGCCACCACCTACGAGCATACTATGAACTTTTACAGATTCATCTGAAATACCAAGCATACGAGCTACTTCATGGCGATCATCATAAACATTTTGGCTACCGGAATGGAGATGAAGCACATCGCCTTCGCGATATGCTACAGCACATTCAGGTTCCATAAATGCATGGTCCGTTTGTGGAGTAGAGTAGTGGTTTGTTACTACAAATGCAGCCTCTGCAATCGCTTTATCTACATCCCCACGGGATAATGTTTGGTGAGACAATATATTTCCATTTGGATGTAGTTTAGGTGCATCAGGTTTTAATGCCTCTAGTGCATCTACTATAGGCTCTAACTCTGTATAATCAACCTCTACGAGTGCAAGCACTTCATCTAAGTATTTCTTTTCAGTTGTTGCTACGAGTGCAATAGCATCACCAACATAACGTGTAATATCGCCTTCTGCGATAAATACATCCCAATCTGGCACTAAATGACCAGTCTTATTGAATGGTACATCAGCAGCAGTTAAAGCTGTTACACAAGCAGGATGTTCAAGTGCTTTGGAAACATCAACGCGATCGACTCTGGCACGTGGATATTTAGAGCGCAATGCCTTAGCATAAATCATGCCGTCCATATGAATATCGTCAGCATATAGACCTGTGCCTAGTGCTTTTTCCTCTACATCGACACGATGGAAACGAGCACCTACAGCCGCATTATTATCCTTATCTGGAACTGGTAAGTTCTCACGAATCATTTTTGCAGCTAGCATAATGCCTTCTTCAATCTTTACATAGCCTGTACAACGACAAATATTACCTAAAATAGCCTTTTTAACGTCATCAGTTGTAGGGTCATTATTTTCATCAATCAACGCTTTTGCACTAATAATCATACCTGGTATACAGAAACCACATTGCACCGCTCCGCA